>JACDEC010000255.1 GCA_013816645.1 Planctomycetota bacterium | reverse complement strand
GCGCGCGACCATGGCCAAGCGCGACGACCCCGCAGCGCGCGCTGCCTTCGACCGCGCGCGCGCCGACCTGCTCGGGACGCTGCGCAGCGAGCGGTTGGTCTACGTGCTGATCGACGTCACCGGCGAGGCCGACGGCGGACGCCGGCGCCTGCTCGCAGCCAAGGATGACGCGCACCCCGAGTACGAACGGGCCCGGGAAGCGCTGAACCGGGCGCTGGCGGCGTGGGATCGTGAACTGTCGATCGCCCGGCTGGAGACCGCCCAGGTCGAGGTCAGCGCGCTGACCCCGTTGCGCATCGACGCCATCGAACTCGCGCCCAAGGCGCAATCGGCGCGGGCACGCCTAGCTGGCATCATCCCGCTGCTGCTCGTGCTGCTGGCGGTGAGCGGTGCCTTCTACCCCGCGCTTGACCTGATCGCCGGCGAACGCGAACGCGGCACGCTGGAAACACTGCTGTCCTGGCCAGTGAAACGCCGCGACCTCTTCCTCGGCAAGCTGCACGTCACCATAGCCGCCGCGGCCCTGACCGTGATCCTCAACCTGTCCTCGTTGGCGGTGACCGCCGCGGTGATCGGGGGCCAGCTGCCGCAAGGACCGGCCGGCGACAACGAACTCTCCGGACTGTTCGCCGCCGGCTTCGGCATCCTCGCGCTGTGTTTCCTCGCGCTGCTGCCGGTGATCGTCACCCTCGCAGCGGTGTCGCTGGCGCTGGCCGGCATCGCCGCCTCGGTGAAGGAAGCCCAGACCTACCTGACTCCGCTGTTCCTGGTGGTGGTGGTGGCCGCCAGCGTCGCGCTGGTGCCTGGCGCGCGCCCGAATCTCGCGCTCGATCTCATCCCGATCACCGGACCGGTCCTGGCCCTCAAGGAGGCGCTGCGTTCCGCCGACGTACCCTGGCTGCACATCGGCGTCAGCACCCTGTCGAGCGTGGCGCTCGCCGCGGTGGTGGTTGGCTGGTCGGTGCGCCTGCTCGACAGCGAGGCGTTCTGCTATCCCGGCCTGGTGCGGGCGGGTTGGGGGCGCTGGCGCACATGGGGTCGCCAGCCGCCGACGCCGGGCGCCCTGGAAGCGATGGGCTTGTTCGCGTTGTGCGTCGGGTTGTTCACCGCCGGCAGCGGGTTGTTCGCGGGCTACGGCCCGGTGGCGCAGGTCGTCGGCCCGTTGATCGCGTGCATCCTGCTGCCCGCGCTGGTCCATTCCTGGCTCGGTCACTACCCCATCCAGACCACCCTCGGGCTCGCCCGGGCGGACCGAGGCAGCCTGATCCGCGCTCTGCTCTGCGTCCCGTTCGCGCTGATGGCGGCGGTGGCGCTCGGCAGCATGCAGCCCAAGGAGCCCAGCGGCGAAGCCGCGGGACACATCGAACGGATCGTGCAGGAACTGATGGCGATCGGTGGGCTGCCCCTGGTGGTCGCGTGCATGGCCCTCGCGCCCGGCATCTGCGAGGAACTGCTCTGTCGCGGACCCCTGCTCGCCGGCCTGCGCCACAGCCTCGGGCGCTGGGGCGGGATTCTGGTCTCGGCCTTCCTGTTCGCCGCCCTGCACATGAGCCCCTACCGGTTCCTGCCCCAATTGATGCTCGGCATCGTGCTCGGCGTGCTGACCATCCGCGCCAACTCGATCCTGCCCGCCGTGCTCCTGCACACCTGCTTCAACGGCACGGCGTTGGTAGTCAGTGTCCTCGCCGCCGGGCAGGGCGAGGCCGCGATCGAAGAACCGAATGTGCCGATCCTCCATGCCCTCGGTCTGCTCGCCGCCGGCCTCGCCGGACTCGCGGTCTGCTCCGGCGGCATCAGCCGGTGGCATGCCCCCAAACGCCACGACCTCAGCCACGCGCCGCTGCCGTCGACCGACCCGGACTGATGCGCCCAGCGCAACGGACGTGACCGCCGATCCTTGCGGCTTGTCGCCCCGGCATGGTCCCGTACACAGGGACCCGCCATGACCACCACCGCCGCCCCCCTCACCGGCACGTTCGAGATCAAGGGCGCCACCCTCGACCGCGGCCGGGTCCTCAACGTCGAGACCAAACCCGCCGAGAGCTGGGTGCGCAACGGCTACTTCTTCTTCTGGGGCTGCCTGTGCCCGATCGCGGCCATGGCGGTCTTCGCCTGCCTGAACGGCCCGATCATGTGGGGCCTGGGCCTGGTCTTCGCCGCCGGCCCGTTCATCGCCCTGGCCACCGCCGCGGCATGGAAGAAGCCGTGGGGCGTGGTGGTCGAGGAACCGGAAGCCTACCGCTGCATCTATATGACCAGCGACAAGGCCGACGCCGACGCCGTCACCGCCCAGGTGCGCGCCGCCCTCGCATAGCTGGGAGGCGCCGCGCGCCATCCGCCCTCCCTCGCCCTCCTCGCCGTTGGTTGAAGGGGGCAGCGCCGGAGGCGCGTTCCTCGGGGGGGCCGCCTGCCGCGGCTCCCCCGAGAGAAAGCTTGCAAAAATCGACTGCCCGACAACCTGTGGGGCCCCTGCAACCCACCGCCCGCCGGATCGTCGCCGGCACGGAATCGGAGTTTTGTTCATGGCTCGTTACACTGGTCCGCGTCTGCGCATCATCCGCCGCATCGGTACCGAACTGCCTGGTCTGACCACCAAGACCGCAGCCCGTCGCCCGACCGCTCCCGGCCAGGCCGCCGCGGTCAACAAGCGCGCGCCCAAGGTCAGCGAGTACGGCGTCCGCCTGCGCGAGAAGCAGAAGCTGCGCTACCACTACGGCCTCACCGAGCGCGGCCTGCGCCTGGTCTACGAGCGCGCCTACCGCATGCCCGGCGACACCGGTCGCAACATGATCAACCTGCTTGAGGCGCGCCTCGACAACCTGGTCTGGCGCGCCGGCCTGACCCGCACCATCCCCGCGGCCCGCCAGCTGATCGTCCATGGTCACGTCAACCTCGGCGAGCGCCGCGCCAAAAGCCCCGGCCAGCTGCTCAAGGCCGGTGCGAGCTTCGCGGTCCGCCAGAAGACCATCAACCGCGAAGACCTGC
This sequence comes from Planctomycetota bacterium, assembly GCA_013816645.1. Classification (GTDB taxonomy): domain Bacteria; phylum Planctomycetota; class UBA11346; order UBA11346; family UBA11346; genus JACDEC01. The sequence continues at coordinate 2,391 of JACDEC010000255.1, read as the reverse complement.
GCGTCACCGTCAACGCCCCGATCCTCGAGCGCCCGGCCGGCATCAAGGTCGACCTCGACAAGCTCGCGGTGACCATCGAGACCCTGCCGAGCCCCGAGCAGTGCCCGGTGTCGGTCGACATCCAGAAGGTCATCGAGTACTTCGCCCAGTGATCTGAACCAGACGGATTTTCGTCTCAAGAAGCCGCAGGCACTTAGCTTGCGGCTTCTTTGTTTGGCCGGCTGGAGAAACAATGGCGAACATAACGCCATTGCTCAGGGCCAGATGCGTCCTGATCGGCCCCTCATCGGTGGCCGCTCCCTAGAGCAGGCGGCCAGCCACATCGCGCATCCAGGTGGCATGAAGCCCACCCCACCACTCGGAGTTCTTCCCCAGCGCCCCTGCCTGCCTCGGGTGGGCCAGCGGGAGCAGCCGCATGGCCCGCCCAGCCACGGTGATCGGGTGCAGCCGGCCGTAAGCGTCGGGCGTGCAGCCGAAGGTCCGCAAGGCCGAGTGACCGAGACCCATCGGGCCGACGAATTGCTCGAGCACCGGGTTGCCCAGAGTCACCAGGATGTCGGCCCCCGATGCAGTGATCTCATCCATGATCGCATGCCGTCGGTGCTCATCGGCGAGCTCGATCGGAGGCTTGGCCGCCGAGATATCCACCGCCGGCAGGATGCCCCTCGCGACCCAGGGGAGGTAGTGCTCGGCGATCGCCTTGCATTGATTCACGTTCAGCCGCGATTCGGGGAGCAGGTCGCAGAGCCAGGCTGCTGAGCGGGACAGGCCCAGTGGCACCAGGTAGTGGCTGTCGAGCGTGCGGCCCGACGGCCCATTGAACATTGGCTCGGCAACCTCGAGCCGCCCAACGGCGCTCGGAACCGGGATCCCCGCGATGATCCCAGCCGCACCGTCACCGCTCCAGAAGATGCTGGGCTCGCTGGCCACGGCCAACGCGTTGACGACCGTCTGGCCGCTTGGGTCGAACCCAGCGGGCATGCACCGCACTGGCGTACACGCCGAGCACGAAGACGCGTTTGGGGGCACGGTCGATCTGGGACACTGGGCGGATCGGCTGACCGAACGGGAACGACAAGATGGGCACGATGGATTCTCCTACCCTAGGTGCAGGGCCACCATCCGGCGGCGTATCACCGAACCGGCGAAGCGGCGCTCAGGCGGAAAGCGCTGCCGCTGCCCGAGTAGGTGACCAGGCGTATCTGCTTCTCAGCGCAGGCCTCGGCGTGTGGATCCTGATCGCCCATGAGGCCGGCGGCGTTGGTTGGCCACACGATCCAACGCTCCACCCGTGGCGCGAGCCGGATCGGCTCATTCCACGATGCCTTGGCGAGTGCCGCGAAACCGGAGCGGTGCCGCTCGATGAAGCTGGCGGAGGATTCGACCTGGGCGATGAGCCGGGTCAGCTCCCGACCGGATTTCAGCTCGATCGCCAGCACGGTATGCACGCCTCCCGGCTGCCACCGCACGGCAATGAGATCGCAGACGACCTTTCCCGATCCATCGGCGAAGGCGACCTCGTCGATGAGGAAGCGCAGGTCCGGGGCTTCCTGGCACCCCTGCGCGAGCGCACGCATCCAGCCGCGATGCGCGATGGCATCCCTGATCAGGAAGGACTGGAGCGCCTTTTCGGGTGTTGCCCGGGTGAGCTTGTCGGCTCTGCGAGCGAAGGCGGCGTCACGCGTCGCGATCCAGGTGGCGATGTCGGGGGCTTTGCCGGCCTGCCCTTTTGGCGATTTGTGCCGAATCAGAACCGGAAAGATCGATGCCAACGAAGCGGATGTAGACGGTCTCTATCCCTTCTTTACGTGCGCTGTGGGCACGCTTCGGATCAACACTCCGGCATTTGATACAAAGGCTATTCTGGTTGCAGGGAATGGTGACCTGAACGTCAAATATTACGAAGGAAAATTCAACGCATACCAACGGACCTACGTTATAGAAAGCCGAGACGAAGCCAATGCACTGCCGATGTTCCTTTATGCATTTCTTGATCTTTACGTCGGTGAACTCCGCAAGCTGGCCATTGGCGGGGTCATAAAATACATCAAACTTCCCTATCTCACTGAAGCAGTGGTTCCGCTTCCTGCGATCTCAGCCCAGCGATCTTTCGTGGCTAGACTCAAATCGGCGGAACGGATCAGAACGTCACTTAACGCGTCAAGCGGCCAGTCCGCTGCCCTCTTCGCCTCTCTCCAAGACCGCGCCTTCCGCGGTGCCCTGTAGCCTCTCGCCATGCCGACCTCCCTCGACCAACTCGCTGTCTGATCATCCCCCGATATTGCGCACGGGTGGTTAAGCGGCCTTGGCCCGCTGGAGTTCGAACTGGACGGGGCTGAGATTGCCGATCGTGGTGTGCTGACGGGTGCGGTTGTAGAAGACTTCGATGTA
>JACDEC010000254.1:3294-5378 GCA_013816645.1 Planctomycetota bacterium | reverse complement strand
ACCGTAGCCCAGGGCGTGAGCCCTGGGTAATCGATGAGCCAAATGGCGAGCCCCCGAAGGGGGCGAAAGACTGTAGCCCAGGGCGTGAGCCCTGGGTTAGCGTCGAGTTGATATGCGCGAGCCCCCGAAGGGGGCGGCACACGATGAGCGTTGTGTCGCCCCCTTCGGGGGCTCACGCCCTGGGCTACGGTCTGTCGCCCCCTTCGGGGGCTATTTCTCAGATGTCCCCAGGATCTGCTCCGGATCCAGAAGTCTGCCGACCATTCACGCGATCGATCTCTGGAATCGCATTCATTCGCCAGACTTCGGACTTCCGGACCGTGGCCATCCTGCCGGACCGTGGCAATCCTAATACGGCAACGGCCGCACCAACGTATAGGTCTGCCCGAACAGCACGTCGGTGCCACGGTTGTGCGTCATGCCGACGCTGCGTCGGGCACCGCGACCGATGGTCGGCAACGACGGATCGGGCGTGCAGTCGACGATGCCGTCGCCGCTGATCGAGGCGTAGCAGACCCACTCGTCATCGATGCGCAGCCACGAGCCGGGCACAGCGCTGACGCCCTTGATGCCCGCGACGCGCAGGCGGTTGTCGGTCGCGCTGATGCTGGCGCCGGACAACGGCACCAGGGTGCCGCGCGGCGCGTGGCGGCCGCCGCCGGTCAAGGTGACGGCGATCGAGATGCCGCAGGGGAAGGGATCACTGACGGGGACATCGGTCGAGTAGGCCACCCCGACGGTGGGAAGGAGATCGGTGCGTGCCCAGGTGCGCACCGATTGCCCCGAATCCGTGAGATCGCGTCGGTCAGCCTCGTTCGAGAGTGAAGCGCCGAAATGCAGGCAGCCGCTGACCACGACCGCTGGGGCGGCCGGAGCTCCGGGTGGCGGAGTTCCGCTGGGAGTTTGCATCCAGGTCACCAGTTCGACTGCCCGCTGGTAGAATTCGTCATCCGCTGGATCGGTTTCGACCGGTGCGGTGCAGGTTGCGCGCAGCAGTTGGTGGCGATCGGCAGGCGCCGCGCCACTCGGATCGTTCGCCAGCCAGACGACGATTTCCCGGCCCTGATCGAGGTCGGGGTACGGGGGTCCGCGCGTATCGGCGATCACGCCACGCGTGCCGACCAAGGTGCGATCACGGCGATCGACGAGCAAAGCCAGCACGGTGTCGCCGGCGGCGGTCGAGACATCGCACGCGATGAACCCCCCGTCGCGCGCCGGCACCACGCGCGAGAGGTCGTCCTCGATCGCCGCCAGCACCGCCACCGCCTCGTCGTGGGCGGAGCGGCCGTACTCGCCGCGCCGGAAGATCTCGCTGCTCAGCAGCAGGATCGAGACCATCGCCAGGGTCACGATCGAGAAGATCATGATCGCGATCATGATCTCGAGCAGGGTGAAGCCGTCGCGGCGGATCATCGCGCCGCCTCTTCGGCGAGGATCAGCGAGGGCGCTGCGGCGCGCAGGCGCACCGAGCGGATGATCGGCGCGCGCCCGCCGGCCTCGGCGATCGCGGTGAGGTCCGCGGTGGGCGTGAGCGCGTAGTGCCAGGTGACGCGCAGTTCGGCGCCATCGACCGGTACTGGCGCACCGCCGTTGCGGAATTGGCCATGGATGAAGGAACCGCTGACATCGACCGCACCGGCGACGGTGTTGAGCGGGGTCGTGGTCACGGTGGAGTCGCTCCACGCTGAGCCAGTTGCCATCGCTCGTGCGAGGATGGTGAAGTATTGGCTGCCGCTCACTGGATCAGTGCCACCGAGATCGGCCATCTCGACGTCTGCGACGGACGCTGCGAAGGCGTCAAAAATCGTAGTCGCGTCGAAGCAACTGCGGTGCAAGGCGAGCGGGAAGCCGGCCCACGAGAAGGCGCGCGAGCGGTAGTGGGGATCGGTGCTGTCGGCCGGCGCGGGCAGCGCGCTGGGGAAGCGCGGCCACCAACCGATGACGATGGTGCCGACCGCGCCAGCGCCGCCTTCGCCGCCGACGTCGGGTTCGGTGTTGTACAGGCCACGCAGCCAGGCCGCGGTGGCGTGCTCGTAGCGGGTGACGCCGTTGACGCCCGTGACCTGCGGCCCGACCAGGCGCAC
>JACDEC010000254.1:0-3284 GCA_013816645.1 Planctomycetota bacterium | reverse complement strand
ACGGTGCCCAGCGCGTCGCTGAGCAGCGCGGCGGGGGCGTCGAAGTCGGGATTGGACTTCACCTCGTTGCCTGAGTTATCACGGGTGAAGCCGTCGGTGAGGAAGAACCAGGCGGCGTTGGCGATGGCCGAATCGGCGACCGCGACCGGGCCGACCGGCAGCAGCACCGCGGGCAGCAGTGGCGTGGCTGATCCATGGCTGGGACCGGGGACGCCCGAGTTGGGCAGGCCGGGAACGAACGGGCCGAGGTCGGTGCGGTGGGCGAACACGGTCGACGCGCGGTCGAGCAGGCCGCGGCCGACCACCCAGGCGAAACGGTGGCTGTTCTGGACGTCGCGCGCAGTGCCGTAATCGGGCTCGGACGGCACGGTCGTGGCCAGCGAGTCGAAGAACGCCTTCACCGGCGCGCACTCGCCTTCCGACGGCTCGCGGTACGCGAAGACCTCGCCGTCGATCAGGATCAGGCCGGCCTTGCGGTTGAAGTAGTTGTTGCGCGGTCCCTGGATGACGAAGCCCACGCCGCTCGGCCACGGCGAGGCCTCGGCGGCGCCGGCGATGGCGCGGACGATGCCATGACCGTCGCTGGTGGACGCCGAGGTGGCCCCGCCGTCGAGATCGCCGGCGACGATGCCATCGATGGTGATCCCCGCATCGGCGAGCAGCGGCGCAGTCGCAGCAGCACCGGGGGCCAACGCGCCGAAGGTCAGTCGACCCGCGGCGATGTCGTACCCGGCGCCGAACAGGTCGAGGCGCGGGAGGTAGCAGCGCGGTTGGTTAAGCGGACCCTGCGGGGTGAGGTCGGCGCCGCTCCAGCACGGGCCGCAGAGCATCTCGTAGTCTTCACCGGGGGCATTGAGCACGAACTGAGGCGGCAGGGGCGCATTGAAGGCGAAGTACTCGTTCTTCACGTCGTTGGCGCTGTTGCCGCTGCCGTCGTAGCCATCGGTCGCGGCATAGCGGATCACCGCCTGCACCGGCACCGCGGTCGCGCTGGGCGCGCGCGGCAGGAGAGTGACCACGTCGCCGGTGCCGGTCCAGTGGCCGACCGCGTCGACATCGGTCTGCACCGGGATCACTGCGCTGCCGGTGGGGAATGCCATCGTCGCCTGCAGCCAGGTGTTCCTGCCCACGGAGAAATGGCCGTACCAATCGGTGCGCTGCAGCCCGCGATGGTTCGTCCCCCATCCGTTGCGGTTGATCGCGAAGTTACCGACGGGGGTGTTAGCGATGTAGTGATAGCGGATCCATTCGACGCGTCCGAGGCGACCGGCAAGGTTGTCCATAATCTGGAGCAGAAAGTATTCGGAGAGGGGATTGCCGGTCTGCTTGTAACGGCCGAGATCCGCGGGATTCGCGCCGGCGAGGCCGAGCGATACCAGGGTAACGGTTGGCGCCGCCGTCGCCGGGGACGGCGGGAAATCGATGTCGCTGCGTGCCGGAAAGGCAGGCGTCGGAGCCGGGACGACGGTTGTTGGAAGAAGCGCTATGCCGTCGAGCAGATCGCCGACTCGGGTGGCGTAGAGCAAGTACTGGCCCTCAACCTCGATGACACCGCCAGTGGTCGGGAATTGGTTGTAGACGCCTCCCTCGAGGCGCATCTGCACAGCGGTTGCCGGATACTGGACCAGCGCGGGATTCATGGGGTGCGGCTGGACCGGCATCGCATTTTTAATGCGGCTCCAGGTTTTGAATTGGAAAGCGACCGGGGTAAGCGGGTTGGTGTCGCCGTTGGTGAAATCGTGCGTGAGCGTGCACCCGCCTGCGTATAGGCGCGATCCGGCGGCGAACGTCGCGCGATAGCCCCCTGGAACGACCATGGCTCCGAGCGTGTGTTCCTGGGTGGCCGGCCAGCGCGCGCTGGTCACGCCCAGGTCGACCTGGGTGTTCTGCCGCTCACCGCGCCGACATTTCTGGAAGGTGTTGCCGACGATCGATTCGTAGGAGAGGTATTCATCGCCGATGCGGATGAAGCCGCGTGCCGGGAACACGTCCGCGGCGTTGAGTCCGAGCACCGGCGCGACGGTGACGGTCTGCTCGTAGAGTTGTGCTGCGGTCGGCGCCGCCGGCGGCACGAAGGGCAGGCGAGCCATCGCCGTGGCCAGCGGGAACGCGGGCAGGGTGAGATGATCGCCATGGGTCAGCGCAGTGACCGCCGCGGGTGGTGCCTTCGACACGTCCTGGCCGACCACCCCGTCGAGGATGATCGCCGCCTCGCCCGGCCGGTCGCTGGCGATGGCGACGTTGAGGTGGTACCAGCGTTCCTTGCGGAAGTGCGGCCGGGTGCCGATGTCGGGCGTGGCGTAGAGATGGATGACGCGGTTCGGCTTGTAGAGCCGGCTGACTTTCTGGGCGAGCACCCGGTCGCCGTCGTCGGGCATCGGCGGCGGCATCGACCCGAAGCCATCGGGCACCCTCGGGGCCAAGGGCAACGGGGTGCGGGCGCCGGCTCCATAGGCCGGGAACAGACAGCGCTCATCGAGATCGTAGGTGTTCGGATCGTCCGGCGGCGTCAGTGCTAAGGGGCCGGCAAAATACCCGGCGTTGATGTCGACGGTGTGCTCGATCGCCGGCGAGGCGAAGACCAGCGCCAGGCACTTCTTCTCGCCGTCATAGAACAGACCGACATGGTTCTGCTGGTCGCTGTTGCCGGCGGTCCCGGGCAGGCCATTGGCGCCATCGTATTGCGGCGAGGCCATCGGCACCCGGGCCTCGAACAACGGCCGGATCGCCACGTCGTTCCAATCGGTCTCGGGCTTGAACCAGAAGCTGAGGTGGCCACTGCGCATCTCGGGGTCGGTCGCGTTGGCCGGGCGCAACGCGCCGCGATCGTCACGTGGGTTGGGGGTGCCGGGGGCGAAAAAGGCATAGGCGATGCCGCCCGGGGCGAGCTTGAGCCCATCGGGGTGCAGGGTTCCGCCGCCGGCGACGGGGGCGATTGGGGGACCCGCGATCGAGGGAACCATCGGTCCGAGGTCCCTGGGCAGCGACATGACAGTAGCCTCGCCGACACCATGGCCGAACGGCACGCGGAAGTTGGTCTGCACGTGGGTGGCGCGACGTTGGTTTTGCGCGTTGTTGCCGCGCTGGCGGTGGCCGGTGGCGAGATTGGCGAGCGGCGCGGGCGCGATGCCGTGCGGTGCGATGCCGGGGCCGACCGGACCGGGCGGTGGGACCTCGGCGGGCAGGCCCGGGGTCATTGCGTCCGCGAGGTCGAGATTGCGCGCGACCGGGATCGGCCAACTCACCATGCCGCTGGCGCTGCGCGCGAAGAGCAGGTGCTGCAG
>JACDEC010000253.1 GCA_013816645.1 Planctomycetota bacterium | reverse complement strand
ACAGCCTCCATCCCGCCGGATCTCCATGCCCTTCGATCAGACCTTCCCCGAGGACAGCGAACGAGCGCTGCGCGAGTCCGCTCCCGGGGAACCGGTGCATGCGCGGGTCACCGCCGACCTCGATTTCCACCAACGCTTCGCCGAGCTGCGCGTCGCGGTCACCGCCGCGCGCATCCTCGTGATCCACGGCGAACGCGTGCTGCTCTCGCTGCCCATCGCCAACCTCACCAAGGCGGCGACCGACGAACTCTACGGCAGCGGCCGGCTGACAGCGACCACCAGCGACGGCGAGCGCGTGCTCGCCTACTTCACGCGCAACCTGGTCGCCGAGTTCGCGGCGATCGCGCGCGTGCTCAACGACCTGGTCGCCAAACGCACGCCATTGCTGCCCGACGGGCTCGAGTCGCCGTTCTGCAAGCGCTGCGCGGCTCCGCTGCCCGAGCGCGGCGCCAACTGCCCGCTGTGCGTGCCGCGCGGCCGCATCCTGCTGCGCATCCTCGGCCTGGTGCGTCCGTACCGCGGTCGTGCGATCCTGATGCTGGTGGTGACCATGATCGGCGTGGCGGTGTCAATGGCGCCGCCGCTGGCCTACAAGCACATCACCGACGACGTCATCGTCCCCGGCCGCCTCGAGAGCCTGCCGCTGTGGATCGGCGTGATCCTCGCCGCGGTGCTCAGCGCCATGATCTGTCGGGTCATCGGCAACACCCTGGCGGTGTGGCTGAGCGGCCGGGTGGTCACCGATCTCCAGGATAGGCTGCACGAGCACCTCTCGCGCCTGCGCATGTCCTACCACGGCAAGCGCGACGCCGGCGAACTCGTCGGCCGGGTGATGAACGACACCAGCGAGCTCCAGCATTTCCTCAAGGACGGGCTGCCGTACCTGCTGGTCAACGCGCTGTCACTGGTCGCGATCGCGGTGATCCTGGTCATCCTCAATCCGCAGCTCGCGCTGATCGCCTTCCTGCCCGTGCCCTTCCTGATCGGCGGCGGCGCGTGGTTCTGGAAGCGGCTGATTCCGCTGTTCCACCGCCGCAACGCCCGGCGTGGCAAGCTCTATTCGCTGCTCGGCGAATCACTGCGCGGGGTCAAGGTGGTCAAGGCGCTCAGCCAGGAGCAGCGCCGGGCTGGCGAGTTCGCGCGCGCCAACGACCAGCTCTTCGCCGCCAACCTCGCGACCGACCGCACCAACTTCGGCTTCTTCGAGGTCCTCGCCCTGGTCATGCAGCTCGGCATGATCGGCGTGTGGTGGTTCGGCGCCAAGGGCGTGGTCGCCAGCGGCGGCGGCGGACCGACTCTGGGCGACATCAGCGCCTTCGCCGGGTTCATGGCAATGTTCTACGGTCCTCTGCAGTGGTTCGCGGCGGTGCTCAACTGGATGACCGGCGCGTTCGCCGGCGCCGAACGGGTGTTCAACGTGCTCGACCAGAAGACCGAGGAGGACGTCGGGCGCGCGCCCGGCGCGACCGCGCCGGCGCTGCCCGCACCGTTCGCCGGCCGGGTCGAGTTCCGCGGCGTCAGCTTCAGCTACGACCGCGGCAAGGAGGTGCTCAAGGACATCTCCTTCGTCGCCGAGGCCGGCGAGATGCTCGGCCTGGTCGGACGCTCGGGCGCCGGCAAGAGCACGATCATCAACCTGCTCTGCCGCTTCTACGACCCCGACCACGGCGAGATCCTGATCGACGGCGTCCGGCTCCAGGATCTGCCGCTCGAGGGCTACCGGCGCCGCATCGGCATCGTCATGCAGGACCCGTTCCTGTTCCACGGATCGATCCTCGACAACATCCGCTACGGCTGTCCCGAGGCGAGCTTCGCGCAGATCGTCGCCGCCGCGCAGGCCGCGCACTGCCACGACTTCATCCTCGAGAAGGAGGACGGCTACGACACCCTGGTCGGCGACGGCGGCGCCGAGCTGTCGGGCGGCGAGCGCCAGCGCCTGTCCATCGCCCGCGCCATCCTCCACGATCCGCGCATCCTGATCCTCGACGAGGCGACCTCGGCGATCGATTCGCAGACCGAGAAGGCGATCCAGGAGGCGATCGCCCGGCTGATCCAGGGCCGCACCACCATCGCCATCGCCCACCGCCTGGCGACGCTGCGCAACGCCCACCGCCTGGTCGTGGTCGACGACGGCACGGTCGTCGAACAGGGCACGCACGATGAGCTGTTGGCCAAGCCCGCTGGGCACTTCGCCAAGCTCGTCCGCCTCCAAGGCGAGATCAACCGGCTCAAGGCCGAGGTCATGGAGATCGCATGAGCGGCTCCGAAGGAGTTCCCGCGATCACCCTGGCGCGCGCGCTCGATCGCGTCACCGCCGCGATCGACGGGCGGCCGCCGGTGCCGGTGCGCCTGGTGTGGGCGCGCCCGATCACCGGACGCGGCCAGGACATCGCCCTGCTCGATGACCAGAAGACCTGCCTCGCCATGGTCGGGGGGTTGGCGGTGTTCGCGCCGGCCTCGCGCGCCATCGCCGAAGAGGAGCTCGGCCGCCGCTACTGCATCGCCGCCATCACCAGCGTACACGCGGTGCGCGTGGAGTTCGGCAACCGCTACTGGGACGTGGAGACCGACCGCGGCCGCCGTCGCTTCCTGCTGCGCGAACCGGGCAAGAACCTCACCCGCGTGAGCGAGGACCACGTGCTGATCCGCGACACGCTCGGCAACCGCTACGTCATCGCTTCCTTGGCGGCGCTCGACCCGCGCTCGCGCATCGAAGCCATCCGCGCGCTCTGATTAGCCTCCGCGGAGGATGAGTCCCCCGCCGCGGTGCCAGCGGCCGCCGGCGCGCAGGTGCGCGACCAGCACGCGCTGCAGCTGGGTCGCCTGGGGAGCGGTCGCCAGGTCGACCGCTCCGCCGAATATCCGTTCGAAATGCTGGGTCGCGTCGGCGCCCTCGATCGGGAACAGGTGGTAGCGGCGCAGGAAGCGCACGATGTTGCCGTCGGCGGGCAGCCAGCGCGCGAGTTGGCCGTCCATCAGCCAGGAGACGCAGGTGAACGCCGCGAAGGGATGCTCGGGGACGTGCTTCGGGAAGAAGTCGAGCGCCTGGGCGAACGACGCGCTGCAGGCGGCGTCGTCCATCGGTCCGTAAGCGGTGATGTGCACCGCCAGCACCGGATCGCCAGGCCGCAGCACGCAGCGCCAGCGGCGGGCGTCGAGCACGATCGGCTCGGCCCGCACCAGGCCATCGCGGTCGAAGGGATGACCGACGATGCGGACGGCATCGATCGACAGCGCGGCGGTGAAGGCGACCGGCGCATCGCCGGCGAAGGCCGAAGCCAGCAAGCCGTCGGCGCGGAAAGCGCTGCCGGGAGCGGCGAGCAGGGCGACCTCGCCATCATCGTCCTGGTAGACGTGGACGGTCTTCTCGGCGCCTGCGGTCTCGAACTGCAGTCGCCCGAGTTGGTAGATGCGGTCGCGGAAGTGCCGGGACAACCAGCCGTGCGCGTCGAGTCCCCACTGCCCGTGCTTGCGCTGGTGTTCGCGCAACCGCATGGCGAAATCCGCGAGCGTCGCGCGGGTGATGTCGCTGGGTATGCCGCGCGCGCGATGCCGGCGCTCGAGTCGCGGCCAGCCCGAGAGCAGGACCAGGGCGTGGAACAGGCGATCGGCGGCGCTGGTTCCCGGCAATGTCGGCCAAGAACCCGGCGCCGGTTCGCGCGCGACGAAGAGCTCGTGGTGGCAGTGGCGCATCAATCGGATCAGGCCCGGCCGCTGCGCCAGTTCGCTCGCAGCATCGCCCAGCGCGCGGGTGGCTTCCGCTTCCAGGCCGATGGCTTGGCCGGCCGCGGCAACCCATGAAGGATCCAGCACCGGCATGTCATCGTCGAACGTAGCCGTCAGGTTCCAGGTCGCGCGCCAACTAGCCGGGACTTCGGCCAGGCCGAGTTCAGCGCAGAGGCGGTCGAGCTCGGTCGATGCAGTCATGTCGGCGTGCCGATATAGCGACGCAGGGTGCGGTACAAGAAGCGCCTCCGGCACGCTGCGTGCTGTGCAACTCGTCCTGCGCTCGTGCTCCCCGCCGGTACGCTGCCTGGCAGCCGCGCCCTCCGTCCGCCTGCGAGAGTCACTTGATCCAGCCCATCGCCCCAGCCGTGACCGCCCTCGAGATGACGGATGAGCAGCGCTTCCTCTTCGACCTCCAGGGCTACCTGGTGATCGAGGGCGCGCTGCCGCCCGAGCAGGTCGAACGGATGCGCGCGACGATGGACGCGCACGGCATCTCCAAGCCGTCGAACGACCCGGGCAGGTCGCGCTTCAGCGGCTTCCTCGATTGGGGTCCAGAATGGCGCGCGCTGCTCGACCACCCGCGCACCCTGCCGGTGCTGCGCGGCGTCATCGGCGAGAAGTTCCGCCTCGACCACGTCTACGGCATGGCGATGCGCGCCGACGGCGAGCGCGGCGGCGAGGGCCTGCACCACGAAGCCGCGATGTTCGATTACGGCTGCTTCCACGTCTCGCACGGCGCGCGCATGCACAACGGCCTGGTCGTGGTCAGCTTCGCGCTCAATGACGTGCCCGCCGGAGCCGGCGGCTTTTGCTGCATCCCCGGCACCCACAAATCGATCTACCCGCCCCCGCCCCAGGTCTATGACGTCGACCACCCGCTGGTTCGCCACGTTCCCGTGCGCGCCGGCGACGTCCTGGTCTTCTCCGAAGCCTTGACCCATGGCACCATGCCGTGGACCGAGACCCGTTGGGAGCGGCGCGCGATCCTGCTCAAGTACTGCCCGGCCTACATGCAGTGGGGTCACATCCAGATGACCGTCGCTGATTCGAGCGCGTTCACGGCGCAGCAGCTGCGCATCCTTGCGCCGGCTTGCGCGTGGCAGCGCAAGCCGGTGGTCGAGGGCTGATCCGCTCAACCCGACGGCGACTGATGCCGCGCGACTTCGACGCCGTCGGCGAACACCGCGACCACGCGCGGCTCGCGATCGCCTTCGATCACGCAGAAATCCGCGGGCTGCCCGATCGCCAGCGGATCGGCCAGGCCGATCAGCTGCCGCGGGGCCAGCGAGGCGCGCAGCCATGGATCCTGCCAGGAGCAACCGAGCATGCGTGCGGCGCGCAGCACGCCCTGGAGCGGCGCCAGCGCCGAACCGGCGAAGTTGCTCTTGCCCTGCTCGCGCACGACCTGGTCCGCGCCGACCTCGAGGGCGATGCCGCCGATGGTGTAGCGGCCGGGCGGGGATCCCGCCGCGGCGATGGCGTCGGTGGTGTAGTACGTGTCGCCGCTGAGCCGGTGCATCAGCCGGAACAGCGCGGGCGAGACGTGGATGCCGTCGGGAATCAGGCCGATGGCCAGCCCGCCGGCATCGAGCACGCGCCAGAGCACGTTGTCGTGGCGGTCGAGCGCGCGCGGGATGCCGTTGCCGAGGTGGGTGAAGC
>JACDEC010000252.1 GCA_013816645.1 Planctomycetota bacterium | reverse complement strand
CGTCTTCGGCATAGCCTCGTTCACCAACATCGCCATCGCCGCGCAGCGCTGCGGATTCGACGCGTGGAGCTACGAGACGCCGGATGGCCGGTCGATCCGCAGGGCGGTCGACTGGATGCTGCCCTACCTCACGGGCGAGCGGGCGTGGGCCTGGCCGCAGATCCACCCGTTCAATCCCGCGGAGATGAGTGGCCCGCTCGCGGCCTGCGCGCAGCGCTTCCCCGACGGACGGTACGCGCGCGCGCTCGCCGGCCTCGACCTGCCCGGCGATCACCGATCGCGGCTGCATTTCGCCATGGGCTGACCACCGGCGCGCGAGCGCTCATCCTCCTCCAATTGGCAGGTCGGCTTTGGTGCGGTGAAGTGCCAGCGGCGGTGTTCAGATTCGTTCCGTCGCCGGTCATAAAATGGACAATATGCCTCAGATCGAGTTAACCGTCTGTGTTTGGCCCGAATAGCGGCAGGCAGGGACCTGGCACTCTAATATTAGACGAGATGATTGCTTTTCGCGGCGAAGTCCATACCGTTGCGGCCATGCCGGCTCGTGGACCATACAATGCCAAGGCCGTGCGCATCGGCCGCACCCTCGCCGAGGATCTGCGCCGCGGACGGTTCCCCGATGGCTCGTACCTGCCGGCCGAGAGCGTGCTCGCCGCGGAATGCGGTGTCGCCCGCGCCACCATCCGCCGGGCCTTGGCGTTGCTCGAACGCCAGCGCCTAGTCACCCGGGTCCCGCATCGCGGCGTGCTGGTCACCGGCACCACCGCATCGGCGCCACCGCCGCGGCGCCGGCCGGCGACCACGCGCACCATCATCGCCGCGGTCGCGGCGAGTCAGCCCGACGAGGGCCTGGCGCTGATGCAGTCGGGCATCCAGGACTACGCCCGCGAGCACGGTTTCGATTTCCACCTCATCGCCTCCGCCGACGACCCCGATCAGCCGTTCGTCGCTCTCGACCACAGCGAGAACCTCGGCATCCACGGCGCGATCATCCTGCCCTATCCCGGCCCCGACCACGAGGACGTGGTCGAGCGCCTGCGTGCGCGCAACTTCCCCCTGGTGTGCGTCGAGCGCCGCGCCGCCGCGTTCCAGGTGCCCTCGGTCGAAGTCGACAACAAGACCGGCATGTATCGCGCCGTGCAGCACCTGCTCGCCACCCACCGCCGACCGGTGTGGTACCTCGGCATGACGCCGGGACACAAGACCGACAGCGATCGCTACGAAGGCTACCGCCGGGCGATGATCGATGGCGGCTACGGTGCGCAGATCGCCGAACGCACCGTGCTCCACGAATGGTCGACCGCCGACCCGCGCTATTGGCACGTGTCGGACCCGTGGCGGCAGGGCTACGAGGTCGCACAGAGACTGCTCGCCGCCGGCGACCAGTTCTGGTCGGTGGCCTGCCAGAAGGACTACATCGCCTGGGGACTGTACCGCGCCTGCGCCGAGCGCGGTTTGACCATCGGCCATCAGGTGCTGGTCACCGGCTTCGACGACCTCGGCTTCGCCGCGCAACTCGACCCGCCGTTGACCACCATCCGCAAGCCGTGGCGCGAGACCGGCTACAAGGCGGCGTGGCTGCTCGACCGCGCGATCCACGGTGGCTTGTCCGCGCCGATCCAGGTGACGCTGCCTGTCGACCTGATCGTCCGATCATCGTCGTAGCGTCAGCGCGTCGTCGCGGCTCCACGAGGCGCGCTCGCGCCTGTGCAGAATTCAGCGCGAACCCACGCTGCGCCCGACCTCGCGCTAGGCTGTCCGGACAACGGAGACGTGCGTGATCAGCATCCCCCTCGCCGGCATCTGGACGCTCCATCGCATCGACGAGGCGATGCCACCCGTCCCGGCGAACGTACCCGGCGACGTGCACAGCGCGCTGATCGCCGCTCGCGTCATCCCCGAGCCCTACGCCGAGCGCAACGAGGACCGCGTGCAGTGGGTCGGCCTCGCCGATTGGCGCTACGAGCGCGTGATCGAGGTGTCATCGGAAGCGCTCGCCCGCGAGGCCGTGACCCTGGTCTGCGACGCCCTCGACACCTTCGCCGCCGTGACCATCAACGGCCATGCCATCGGCGAGGCTGACAACGCCTTCCGCGGCTGGGCCTGGGACGTGAAGCGCCACCTGGTCGCCGGCCGCAACACCGTCGCCATCACCATCCGCTCGGCCCAGAAGGAAGCGGCGCGGCGCGCCAAGCAGCTGCCCTATCCCGTGCCGTGGACCAGCGTGTGCTGCCGCATCCCGCACATCAACCTGGTGCGCAAGGTGCAATGCCACGCCGGCTGGGACTGGGGCATCGCGCTGATGGTCGCGGGCATCCCCCGCGACCTGCGCCTGGAATGCCACGACCTCGCGCGCCTGCCCTACGTCTACACCACCCAGCACCACCGCGACGGCGCGGTCGATGTCGAGGTCGCGGTCGAGGCGCTGTCGCCGACCGGCGGCGCCGGCGAACTCACCGTGACGCTCGGCGAGTCGCGCAGCGTGGTCGCGGTGACGCTGACCGCCGGAGCCAACCTGCTGCGCGCGCGGGTGACCGTGGCGGATCCGCGCATCTGGTGGCCAGCCGGTCAAGGCGAGCAGCCGCTCTACCCGCTGGTCGTGACCCTCGGCGATCGCGCGGGGCGGTCGGTCAGCGTGCGCAAACGACTCGGACTGCGCCGACTCGAGATCGTCAACCAGCCCGACGCCGCCGGCGTGCCGCTGACCTTCCGGGTCAACGGCCGCGACATCTTCTGCAAGGGCGCCAACTGGATCCCCTGCGACGCGCTGCCCGAACGCCAGACTGGCGCGGTCATCGACCACCTGCTCTCGTCGGCGGTTTCGGCGCACATGAACATGATCCGCGTGTGGGGCGGCGGTCAGTACGAGGACGACGCGTTCTACGACCTCTGCGACGAGAAGGGCCTGCTGGTCTGGCACGACCACATGTTCGCCTGCAGCCTCTATCCCGCCGACGACGCCTTCCTGGCCTCGGTCGGCGAGGAGGTCGCCCACCAGGTCAAGCGCCTGCGCGACCACGCCAGCATCGCCTTGTGGTGCGGCGACAACGAGTGCATCGGCGCGCTCGGCTGGTGGAAGGAGAGCAAGGATAACCGCGACAAGTATCTCTGCGATTACGATCGCCTGAATCACGGAACCATCCGCCGCGCGGTGGTCGCCGCGGATCCCGGGCGCATGTACTGGCCGTCGTCGCCGTGCGCCGGTCCCGGCGACTTCTCCAACACCTTCAAGGACGACACCCGCGGCGACATGCACTACTGGGACGTGTGGCACCACGGCCGCTCGTTCGATGCCTACCGCACGGTCAAGCCGCGCTTCTGCTCGGAGTTCGGCTTCCAGTCGTTCCCCTCGCTGGAGACCGTGCAGACATTCGCCGATCCTTCGCAATGGAACCTGACCTCGCCGGTCATGGAGCACCATCAGCGCAACGCCGGCGGCAACCGCCTGATCAACGAGATGTTCGCGCGCTACTTCCGGCTGCCCGACGGCTTCGCCAACCAGCTCTGGCTGTCGCAACTGCAGCAGGCGCTGGCGATCAAGATCGGCGTCGAGCACTGGCGCCACCTGCGCCCGCATTGCATGGGCGCGCTCTATTGGCAGCTCAACGACAACTGGCCGGTGGCCTCGTGGTCGTCGATCGAATACGGCGGCAAGTGGAAGCAGCTCCACCACCACGCCCGGCGCTTCTTCGCGCCGGCGATCGCCACGATCGTCGAGGGCGACGGCCGCCACGACCTGTGGGTGGTCAACGACGGCCCAGCCGCCGATGCCGAACTGCGCGTGCGCTCGGTCGGCCTCGATGGCCGGGTCCACGCCGACGAACGCACCCGCCTGCGCCTGCCCGAACGCGGCGCCGCGCTGGCGATCGAACGCGCAACCGAGGCCTGGACGCAGGGCGAACCCGAGCGGCGCTTCCTGCTCACCGAACTGTTGGTCGGCGGCGAGATCGTGCACCGCAACGAACACGTCTTCGCCGAGTGGAAGAAGCTCGAACTGCCCGAGGCGCGCGTCGACCTGCGCGTACACGGCCTGAGCGTCGAACTGCGCAGCAACCTGCCGGTGTTCTACGCCACCGTCGACGCGGTCGGCATCCCCGGCGAATTCTGCGACAACAGCGTGATGCTGATGCCCGGCGAGGCGCGCACCCTGCGCTTCACCCCGCGCGGCGGCGTGACGGTGGACACCACGGTGTTCGAACGCTCGCTGAGCGTCAACCACCTGCGTCGCACCTACGCCTCGCGCCCAGCCATCGCTCTTCAACAGCCTGCTAGGGCGCCGGAGCGACCGGCATCGCCGTCAGCCACTTGAACGAGCCCCAGTCCTTGATCCACACCTCGACGGGCTTGGCACCGACGGTGATGGTGAACTCGACGAGATGGCTTTCCTTGGTGGTCGGCTTGAACTGCTGATCGGCGCCCGATCCGATCATGACTTCGGTGGGCTCGCCGTTGATGGCGCCGGCTGACACGCGCACCTTCACCTGGCCGGGTGGCAGGCGCATGCGGAAGGTGGTGCTCGGCGAGACGCGGCAGGAATCGCGTTCGAGCGGATCGCCGACCCAATGCATGTCGTCGACGCCGGCTGCCGGCTCCGAAAAGCCGTAGCCGCGCTCCTCGTTCCACACGTCATCCTTGCCGACCGCGGTGAAGCGACGCGGCAGGCCGTAACCCTTGAGCATGCCGACGTAGTCGGTGCCGCCGAAGTCGTACAGGCTCATCGGCAGGGCGGTGAGGCGCTGGCGCTCGGCGGCGCGAGCCTTGGCGCGATCGCGCCCGAGGCCAACCAGACGCGCCAGCTCGGCGCTCGGCTCGACGGTCAGATAGGTCGGGGCATAGCCGAGCACGACCTCGGCGGTGGTCTTGGCCTGGGTCTTGCGACCGAAGGCGTCGCAGACTTCGGCTTTACCCAACTCGACGCCGAGCTTGGTGGTTCCTTCCAGGGTCCAGGCGGTGACCACCCGGCGTTTGCCGTCCTCCCACAGAAGCATCCACACGTTGGGGTCGGTCGATGGCAGGCGCACGGCGCGGCCCTCGAAGCCCTGGAGCTGGCGGATCATCGTCGCCATGGTGATCCACGATGGACGCACGCTGTTGTCGTTGCGCAGCAGGCCCGCGCCGGCGTGCATCGAGGGATCAGATCCCTTCTCACGGTAGATGAACACCCGTTCGATGCCCGCGGCCAGGGCGAGCATGATGCCGCGCGGGATCTTGGCGGCCTGGTGGCGCTCGCTGCGCCCGATCGGGCCGCCGACATCGTTGCCGGTCTCGGTGAGCCAGATCTCGGCCTTGGGCTTGTGCAGATCGCGCCACTCGACCAGGTCCTCGAGCTGCTCGGGATAGGTCATGCCGCCGATCGACGCTCCGGTACGGCTGACGTTGGGATCCCAACCGCAGGTCTCGGGCTCGGCGCGGCCGCTGTAGAAG
>JACDEC010000251.1 GCA_013816645.1 Planctomycetota bacterium | reverse complement strand
GCTTCGAGCCGGGCACCACGACACGGCGGCTCTTGCGCTGCGAACCCGTCGAGGGCTCGCCGTCCTTGGCCTTGTCCTTCTTGCCGCCGAAGAATCCCATGCGCACCCTTCCTTACCTGGTCCAGAATACCGACACGAGGCTCCGCCGAGGGCCGCCGACGCGTGGTCCTGGGTGTACATAAACCATATCCGGAAGTCGCGCAGCGCATTCCTCCCAGAGCCTCTGCGCGCACGGTAGCCCCGTATCACACTCGGGGTTACGCCAGGAGGACACCCGTCCTGTCGACTCCCAGATCCATGGGCTACAAGACCTGTCAGCAGTCGCACGCCCTCCCGGCGTCGCGCCCCACGCACGAGCAGCCGGAGCAGCCATGGCGGTCCTCAACTTCGACATCAAGACGGTCACCCTTCCCAATGGCGAAGAGGCCAAGGCGGTGTTCCTGACCGGCTCGATCGACGCGAGCACCAACCAGGCCTTCGAAGGCCGGCTCAGCGACATCCTCTCGTCCGGCACGCACAACGTCCTGCTCGTCCTGACCAGCGTCAAATACATCAACTCGACCGGCCTCGGCACGATCGTGAAATGCGTCGACACCTTCCGCGAGAAGGGCGGCGACATCAAGCTGGTCGGCGTACCGACCAAGGTCATCGCACTCTTCGAGATGCTCGGGCTGCTCGCCCTGTTCGAGACCCACGACACCATCGAAGCAGCGGTCGCCAGCTTCTCGAAGGGCAAGGAGCAGAAGGCCTCCGCCGCGCCCGCCGTCAAGTTCCCGATCCAGTTCAAGCACCCGGTCACCGGCATGGGCCTCAACGTCAGCCAGCCCGGTCGCTTCAAGGACCCGCGCAGCGGCGACTACTTCAACGTCGACAACAACGGCACCATCGAATTCTACGAGATGACCAAGGTCAAGATGGTCGAAGCCAAGCTGCCCTGCGACATCGAGTTCTCGACCGGCCTGATGTCCCTGGCCAGCAGCCTGGCCAGGCGCCTCAAGCTGCCGGGCGACGTGGCCGCCAAGGTCGAGCGCGGCATCGACGAGGCCTGCTCGATGATCCGCAAGCACGCCAGCGACGCCAACGAGGTCTGCAACGTGCTGATGGTCGGCGACCAGGACAAGATGCACATCGGCTTCGTGAATTACGGCAACGCGCTGAACATTCGCTCCGACGATCCCGCGCTCAAGGCGCTGGAGAACAGCATGGACGAGGTGAAGCACCAGGTGCTGCCCACCCGCGGCTTCCTGCTGACCATGACCAAGCGCTTCCGCTAGGACCCGAACCTTCCCAGCGCCCCTCCGGGCGCCGACCCAGCGCACGCGAGGCTCACGGCCTCGCGTGTTGCGTTGGCGGGCGGGCACGATTTCCTGCGCGCATGCTGACGCCCAGCGACGAGGACTTCATGCGCGTGGCGCTGAGCGAAGCCGGCAAGGCCGCCGAGGAGGGCGAAGTCCCGGTCGGCGCGGTGATCGTCCATGGCGGCCGGATCATCGGCCGCGGACGCAACGGCTGCGAACGCCTGCAGGACGCCACCGCGCACGCCGAGATCGTCGCGATCGGCGCGGCGAGCGCGGCGCTCAAGAGCTGGCGGCTCGAGGAATGCACGCTCTACGTCAGCCTCGAACCCTGCCCGATGTGCATGGGCGCCAGCCTCAACGCGCGCGTCGCGCGGGTGGTCTACGGCGCGCGCGAGCCCAAGGCCGGCGCCTGCGGCAGCGTCGTCGACCTGCGCGCCCCGCCCGGGTACAACCACGCGATCACCGTGGATGGCGGCGTGCTGGGCGGCGAATCGAGCGCCCTGCTCAAGGGCTTCTTCCGCGAGCTGCGCCGGCGCCGCGACCTGCCCATGACCTCCGAGGATCCCGAAGCCAACTGAGCCCTCGCTCAGCGATCGCTGATCCAGGTGATGGCGATGGCCCGGCGGCGGCGGGTGCTGCGGTTGGCATCGCTGGCATGGAGCGTGCCGGGATGGTGGAAGCTGGCGTGCCCGGCGCGCACTGGCACCCAGACCTGCCGCTCGGCCTCGACCGCGCACGACTCGCGCAGCTCGACGCCGATCCCGGGGATGGTCAGCGGGGCGTAGGCGAGTTGGCCGCTGAGGTGACTGCCGGGGATCATGCGCATGCAGCCGTTCTCGGGCGTGGCGTCGTCGATCGCCAGCCAGCAGGTCACGACCTCGGCGGCGCCCCAATACGAGGTGTCCTGGTGCCACGGCACCGCGGCGCCGTGCCCGGCCGGCTTCATGATCACCTGGGTGGTCCGGATCCTGGATGGCCCCGTCAGCACGGCCTCGGCGCGACGGCGGATGCGCGGGTGCTCGCACAGCGCGCGCAGCGCGGCGTGGTGCTCATGGGCGTCCAGGAGCTGCCACACCCGGTCGCGGGCCGGGAGGTCTCCGGGGAGGTCGCCGTGCCGGCGGATGCACGCCTCCGGTAGCGCCAGTTCGCCCGCGCACAGCGCGTCGATCAACCGAGCGAGGACGACGGTCTCGTCGGTGCCGAGCATCTCCCCGCCCTGCGCGAAGCCGTCGCGTCGAAAAGTCGCCACGAATTCGTCGATGGTGTCTGTCATGCGACCTCCGCGCACAGCCTACCCCCGGGCGGCGCGCGCGAATGGCGGCGGTTCGCGTCGGGCTGGACATTCCGCCATCGCCGCGGGCGCGCGCAGACGTCGGATCCGGCTCGCGCCTGGACGTTCTTACCGGGCGAATGGATGCGCGTGCGCTGCGCGGTAGGCGCTCGGCGACATGCCAACCAGACGGCGGAAGACCCGACTGAAGAGGAACGGATCCGCGAAGCCGACCGACCGCGCCACCCGCTCGATCGTCCGATCGCCCTCGATGAGCAGCGCGCGCGCCGCGTCGACGCGACGGCGGCGCACCCACGCCATCGGACTCTGGCCGGTCTGCATGCGGAAAACCGCGCTCAGGCGCGAACTGCCCAGGCCGGCCTGGCGCGCGATGCCGGCGAGGGTCAGCGGTTCGGCGAGGTGCGCGTCGATCCAGCGCAGCACCGGATCGACACGCTCGGGCACGGCCGGCAGCGGGGACGCAGTCCCCGAGCGCGCCGCGGCTGGCGACTCGGCCGACCAGCGCAGGGCCGCTGCCACCAACGCGAGCAGTTCGCCCTGCGCCGCGAGTTGGCCGTGCGCCCCCGCGTCGTTTCGCGACGCGGCGAGGCGCACGAAGCGCTCTTCTATGGCGACGCGCTCGAGCGGGGCCAGGCGCACGCGGTCGGGCAGGGTCATGGCGCGCAGCGGGTCGGCCTCGCCCACGGTGCGCAGCCGGAATCCGGTGGAGAACACCGTCAGCGGATGGGCGGGGTCGTGTCCGGCCTCGTAACGCCGGCCATGCCGCCACCAGAACAGGTCGCCGGGCAGCGCGTCGAGCCGTTCGCCGTCGCGCTCGATCCAGCCGCGGCCGCGGTAGATGTAGAACAGGTCGTCGTACGGCACCACGATCGCGGGAATCCGCCAGCCCGGCGCGCAGGGATAGCAGTCGGCGTGCACGATCTCGGCGCGCGCATCCCGCCAGGAGTCGCGAATGGTGGCCATGCCCGATTCGATCGCGCGCGGCCGGCGAGAGCAACCGGCAGCAGTCGTCGGCGGGACTAGCGGCCACCTGCCGGGCTTTCCCAGCCGTCGATGGTGGCGAACAGCCCGCGCTCCAATTCGGCGACGATCGCGGGGTCGTCGACCAGCAGCGAGGCCTCGCGGTTGCGGCCGAGGGCGGAATAAGTCCAGTTGTGACTGCCGACGATGGCATAGCGGTCATCAACCACCACCACCTTGCTGTGGGTGGTGCGCTCGCGCTCGTCGATCACCACCGGGACGCCGAGCCCGCGCAGCCACGCGGCGGCGACTTCGTGCTTGGCGTCGGGCTCGCCGGCCATCCCGACCCGGTCGCCGAGATCGAGGCACACGCGCACGTCGACACCGCGCCCGCGGGCATCAGCGAGCGCCTGCAGCATCGGCCGCACCGCGGCTTCGTCCTCGGCGCGGACCACGAACATCGCCACCCACACCCGGCTGCGCGCGCCGGCGATCAGCCGCTCGACCGCGCGCGCGTAGACGAACTCGTTGCCCGGTCCGCTGAGCAGCAACCGCGGCGGCGCGCGGCGCGCTCCCGCGATCAGCCCGAGCACGACCAGCGCGATGGCCAGGGCCAGGACGGCGATCAGACGGCTGAGCCAGACCGGCCACGGCCGCAGATCCGGCTGCAAGGGGAGGGACATCAGCAGTGCGGAGTGCGGTGTGCGGAGGGCGGAGGGCACGCCTGGACCAATGGCCAACGCTGGTCCGCCGAATCGATGACGCCGCACGCCGCACGCCGCATGCCGCACGGTTCCCAGTGCACGCCGCCCTGCATATCTAGGCCAGCCTCGCCACCGCCTGCTCGACGTCGTCGACGATCGGCAGCAGCTTGACCAGCCGCAAGGTCTGCAGCACGCCGCGCACGTGCCGTGTCGGGTTGACCAGCACCATGCGGCCGTTGGCGGCCGACACGCGGCGCACCACGGCGATCTGCTTGCCGATCGCTTCGGAATTCATCAGCGCGATCGGCGCCGCGTCGCCCGCCCAGCGGCCGCCGGGGTCCTGCAGCACGTGCGCTTCGAGCAGCTGCAGCGCCTGGGTCACCTTGCTATTGGTGTCGAGCCCGTCGACGTGACTGAGGATGCGCACGCCACCCTGGATCTGTTCATGCCACATGCGCCGGGCACCATCGAGCCCGCGCGTCGGGAAATCAAGTCGCGCCCGTCGCGCCAGTCGCGCCAGTCGCCCTGCGCGCTGCGTGCAGGGCATGGATGCGCTCGGCGATGACCGCGCATGCGGCGTCGACGACCATTCGCGCCGAGATCGCCCCGAGATCGACCTTGGACACGTCGCGCCGTTCCCAGGCCGCGCCCGGCGCCTGGAAATTCCGGTATCCCGGGCCGCGCGGTCCGTTGCGGGTGGCCGGCACCGGACCGAACAGGCCGATCGCCGGGGTGCCGACCGCGAGTGCGAGGTGCAGCGGACCGGTGTCGCCGCTGATCAGCACCGCCGACCGTCCGAGCAGTCCGGCGAGTTGAGGAATGGTGGTCGGCGGAGCCAGCACCCCGTGCTCGGCTTCGGCGATGATCTCCTCGGCGAGATCGTGCTCGGTGTGGGTGCCCCAGGCGAGCACCACGCGCTGGCGACGCTGGGCGCATGCGCGCAGCAATTCGACCTGGCGGGACTTCGGCCAGACCTTGGTCGGCCAACCCGCGCCGACGTTGAGCACCCACGGCTGCCGCAGCCCCTGACGGTCGAGCCACTGCTGCGCCCAGCGGTGCTCCGCTTCCCACGCCGGCAGCGCGAAGCTCCACGGTCCGCGCGGGTGCCGATCCTTGGTCAGAGCGAGGCCGAGCGCGCGCTGCTGGTCGATGACGTGCTCGGCGCCGACCGGCGTGCGC
>JACDEC010000250.1 GCA_013816645.1 Planctomycetota bacterium | reverse complement strand
CGGTGGGCGCCGGCCCGCTGCCGCTGCCCGATGCCTGGGCGGATGCGGTGTTCGTGCTGTTCGCCGCGCACGAGGTGCGCGACGACGCCGAACGCGCCGCGCTGTTCTGCGAACTGCGTCGGGTGCTCGCACCGGGCGCCGCCATCCACGTCGTCGAGCACCTGCGCGATCCCGCGAACGTCCTCGCCTACGGTCCGGGCGCCTGGCACTTCCTGGCGCGCGCGACGTGGCTGCGGACCTTCGCCGCCGCGGCGCTGCACGTCACCAGCGAGCGGCGCATGACGCCCTTCCTGCGCTGGTTCGTGCTCGGCTCACGCGAGGCGTAGGATCAGCAGGTACGCCCCGCAGCCGGCGATCGCTGCGCTGGCCGGCCAGACGACCCCCCGGCGGTACCAGGTGCGCTCGCGTGCCCAACCGATCAGCAGCCAGGCACCGGCGATGAGCGCGAGCTGCGCGGCCTCGATCCCGAGGTTGAAGGCGACCAATGCCGCCAGCAGTTCTCCCTTGGGCAGACCGAGCTCACGCAGGGCGCTGGCGAACCCGCAGCCGTGGACCAGGCCGAAGCACACCACCAGCGCGTACGAGCGCATGGTGGCGCCGCCGCCCTGGGCATCGCGTGGGCAGGTCGCTTCGATCGCCACCGCGATCAGTGACGCGGCGATGAGCGCTTCGATGATCCAGGCATGCGCGGCGGTCGGCAGCACGCCGGTCGCGACCAGGCTGAGGGTGAGTGCGTGCGCGAGGGTGAAGCCGGTGACCAGGCCGAGCAGGCGACGCGGTCGGCCGCCGAGCAGGGACAACCCGAGCACGAACAGCAGGTGGTCCAAGCCCCAGGGCAGCACATGCAGGAAACCCTGGGTGAGGTAGCGGCCGACGACGGTCGCTGTCGAGTCCGCGGGTGCGGGAGCGGCCAGGTCGACCCGGTCGCCTTCGTGCGCGATGCGCGGTTCGCCGTCAGCGAAACGGATGCGGTAGACGGCCGGCGGCGCGTGACCGGGGTGCAGGCCGAGGCGCACGCGCACGCCGGTGCGGGCGTCGGGAAAGCGCAGGACCAGGCGCAACACGCCACCGTCGATCTGCGCCTCACAGCGCGGGCTCAGCTCAGCGCCGTCCTCGGCGGAACACGCCAGGCGCTGGGCCGCCAACGCGGCGAAGCGGGCAGCGAGGGTGGCGAACGCCTGGTCGTCAGTGGGTGCAGGAAATTCCTCCGCGCTCAGCAATCCGGCGCGCACCAGCGCGAGCGCGAACTCGTGGCGATCGGTCGCCACGGTCACGACCAGGCCACCGTCCGATGGCGCCACGCCCAGGTCGACGACCAGGAAGCCGTGGCCAGCGCAGGGATGGGCCGTGCTCAGCAGCAAGGCCAGCGCGGCCAGGACCGCGGCCAGGACCGCGGGTAGTCGGGCGCGCGGGCCCTCTGCTCGGCTCATTCCTCGCCGGGCGGGACGATCCCGCCGGGCACAATGATCTCGACGTCGTCGCCGGCGTTGCGCGCGCGCAGGCGCATGGCCTCGCGGCGGTAGAGGAAGCCGCCGAAGCCGAAGCGATCCTCGCTCGCCGCCTGCACCAGCAGCTTCTGCGCCTCGTCCGCCTTGCCCTCGGCGACGGCGATGCGCGCCTTGACCCAGGTGTTCTCGTGGCCGGGTCCGAGGTCCTCGGCGAGCGCCAGGTCTTCCTTGGCTTCGGCGAGGTCGCGGCTCTGCGCATCGCCGCTGCACAGCGCCAGGGCGAGCAGCCGGTAGGCGGGCGCGTTGAAATCGTCTTTCTCGAGGATGTCCTCGGCGCTGGACACCGCGCGCGCGATCTCGCCGGTGTAGACGCAGGCCAGTCCGCGCTCGTAGTCGAACTGCAGTTCGCGCATCGTCGGCTTCTTGGACTTCGGGCGCTTCTCGAACGCCGCGTCGAAGGCGGCCAGCGCCTGGGCCGCGATCTCGCCGTCGTTGTCGAGTTCGGCCTGGCGCAGCAGCACGCGCGCCTCGCAGGCCAGGGTTCGCCAGTCGGTCGGGGCCTTGGCTTTGGCTTGGGCCGCGTAGCCCTTGGCGAGCTCGACCTCGGCGCGGTAGTCGACCGCCGCCAAGGCCGCCGCCATCAGCTCCTCGGCGTTGGCGGGCTCGAGCTTGGCGATGTAGGCCTCCCACTCGGCCTTGAAGTCGGCGGGCGCGGTCCCGAAGACCGCCTTGAAGTCGGCGACCGGATCCTTGCGCACCTTGAGTTCGTAATATTTCTGCAGCGCGCCGAGGTATTTGCCGTTGTTGCTGTAGAGCAGGAAGTGGATGAGGCCCCAGCCCTGCGGGTAGTATTCGACGCTGTATTCGAAGCTGCCGCGCAGACCGACGAGTTCGCCGAGGTCGACCTTGTCTTCCTTGAGCATGTCGCGCAGGTGCCAGAGCCGGTCGTAGGGCACCGACTTGATGTCGAAGCCGGCGTCGGTGACGCGTGCGAACTCGAAGAACACCGCCATGCCCTCGTTCGACCAGATCGGCGGTTCGTTGTACGAGCTCCTGATGATGAGGTGGGTGCACTCGTGGAACAGCGTGCCCAGCGTGCGTTCGAGCGATCCCGCGTAATAGCAGCGGATGCCGGATTCGCTGCCCCAGTAGAAGTAGCCGAGCATGCCCGGGCCGGCCGGGATGCCGGCCTTGCGCGACTCGCGCACGAACTGGTCCTGCTTGGCGAAGATCTCGAGCGGAATCGGCTGGCTCTTGCGCGGTTTGAAGATCTGCGAGATCTTGGCGTGGCAGTCCTCGATCGACTTGGCCAGTTCCTGCACGATCGGGGCGGGGCAGTTGCTCTTGATCTTGAAGTGCTCGGTCTTGAGTTCCCAGGCGTTCGCCCAATCCGAGCGCTGGCGCGAGACCTCGCGGAAGCGCTTCTTGCGCTGTTCGATGCGTCCGACTTCGCGCGGCGGCATCCAGCGCCCGTGGTAGGCGACCCAGCCCTTGGACTTGGCGAGCTCCTCGCCGCGCAGCCATTGACCCTTCACCTTCTCGTAGCCGAGCAGGCGGCGCGCCTCGCCATGGTCGCTCTTGAGCGCGATGACTTCTTCGAGGTGCTTGGTCATCTCGGCATCGAGGTCGTTCTTGCGGCACCACGCGGCCAGCGCCTGGCGGGCTTCGACGCTGTCGCCGGCCTGGGCGAGCCTGGTCGCGTACTGCGCGCGGGTATCGTCGACCGGTTTGTCAGCGGCACTCGCCGGAGCGACGAGGGCGGCGTACAGCAATGCGAAGAGGAGGGGGCGCATCGCGGTCAGGGTAAGCGCGGGGGGCAGGGCGCAAATGCCGGAATCAGCGGTCCCAGCCCTCGCGAGGCACGCCCTTGCTGGCGGGCGCGCGCTGCAGCCAGGCGGCGGGCGAGGTGGTCACGATGGTCCCCGGTTCCGGCGGCGGCGCGCCGACGTTCCAATCGTCGTAGGGCAGGGTGAGGCGCGTTCCGTTCGGGCGCCCATCCCCGCCCAGGCACTCGACCTCGATGAGGTGGGATGCGCCGGCCGACGGACCGGCGATGCGCTCGGCGCGGTGGACGGCGAGGATGCGCATCGCGATGCGGCGGTGGTCCAGGCGCGCCTGTTCGACCGGGACCATGGGCTGGCCGACCCGGTCGCCGCAGGCGGTGAGCACCATCAGGGTGCCAAGCAAGAAGCGGCTGCCGAAGAGGCCACCGAGCCGGAGACAGCGCATGGGGGTATGGTGCGCACGCGGGCTGCGACGCAAATGCGGCGATGCTGCACCGGTGCTCCGTAGCTCCCGCGCTGCTGGCGCTTGTCGACCGCCCTGGAGCGCGACACCATGCGCGTCCCATGGTCACCAACCAGCAGCCCACCCTTCCCATTCCCGCCGCCGGCGCGGCGCTCAACGACATCATCGCCAAGGACTGTCCGACCGTGCTCGGCGTGCTCAGCCAGCTCGGCAAGCGCTTCTACTTCCCGGCCAAGGGGATCCTCTCGCAGGGCGCAGAAGCCAAGGCCAAGGCCAAGCGCTACAACGCGACCATCGGCATCGCCACCGATGAGAAAGGCCCGATGCACCTGGCCTGCGTGCATGAGAGCTTCGCCGCCGGCATGAACCCGCGCGAGCTCTACGAATACGCTCCCAGCTCCGGCAAGCCCGAGCTGCGTCAGGCCTGGCAGCAGAAGCAGCGCCAGGAGACCCCGAGCCTGGGCGATCATCCCATCAGCCTGCCGGTGGTGACCAACGCGCTGACCCATGGCCTGTCCCTGGTCGGCGACCTGTTCCTCGACGCGGGCGACGAGGTGCTGGTCACCGACCAGATGTGGGAGAACTACCCGCTGTGCTGGGAGACGCGCCTCGGCGCGCGGGTTTCGACCTTCCCGCTCTTCGACACCAAGCTGACCGGCTTCAACCAGAACGCCTTCATGCAGGCGCTGGCCGAGCGCAAGGGCCGCAAGCTGGTGGTGGTGCTCAACTTCCCCAACAACCCCACGGGCTACAGCCCGACCCGGGCCGAAGCCGGGGCGATCGTCGAGGCGCTCAAGGCCGCGGCTGCGGTCGGCACCCGCCTGGTCGTGGTCTGCGACGACGCGTACTACGGCATGTTCTTCGCCGACGATTGCGAGCGCGAGAGCCTGTTCGGGCGGCTCGCCAAGGCCCACGAGAACATCCTCGCCGTCAAGGTCGACGGCGCGACCAAGGAGGAGTTCGTCTGGGGCCTGCGCGTCGGCTTCCTGACCTACGGGGTCAAGAACGGCACCGCGGCGGCGTACGCCGCGCTCGAGCAGAAGACCGCTGGCCTGGTCCGCGCGACCATCTCCAACGTCAGCCACGCCAGCCAGACCATCGTGCTCAAGGCGCTGCTCCACCCCGACTTCCGCGCCCAGCAGGCCGAGAAGGTCGAGATCCTGCGCCAGCGCGCCGCGGCGACCGGGCGCGAGAGCCGCAAGAGCGAGTACGCCGATTGCTGGGACGTCTATCCCTTCAACGCCGGCTACTTCATGTGCCTGCGGGTGAAGGGCATCGAGGCCGATGCCCTGCGCCTGCGCCTGCTCGACGAGCACGGCCTGGGCACCATCGCCCTGGGCAAGACCGACCTGCGCGTGGCGTTCAGCTGCCTGCTCGAGTCGCAGATCCCGGATGTCTTCGCGCGCATCGCCCAGGCTACTCGCGCTTTGCGCGGCTAGCACTGAGCCACGCGCGGCCACGCGCGCCCGGCCCCCGGCCGGGTGCAAGCGCAGCGACAGCGACGTCCCCGCAGGCCGCTTCGGCCGAGGAACGCCGCGTTAGCGAAGCGCAGCATGGCGGAGACCACCACTGGCGTCGATCAAGCCAGACGCCAGTCCCCGACCCCCGACCCCTGGCCCCCGTTACCTCAGTTCCTGGATACTGACCAGCCGCGCGTATTCGCCGCCGCGCTCGACGAGTTCGCGGTGGGTGCCGGATTCGATCACGCCGCGGCCCTTGCCGAGCACATGGATGATGTCGGCGTGGCGGATG
>JACDEC010000249.1 GCA_013816645.1 Planctomycetota bacterium | reverse complement strand
ATCTACAACCACGACAAACTCGGGGGCCGGGGGCCGGGGGTCGGGGGTCGGGAAGAGCCGGCGCACCGCGTGTGGTATGCGACCGATGCCTTCGATGGGTTGCAGCTGATGGACGAGCTGTGCGCGCAGATCCCGGTCGAGCGCTACAAGCTGACCACCAAGGTCGCGCGCACCGCGGCGGTGCGCACCGCCAACGACATCCTCGAGGAGAAACTGGCGCGCGGGAAAGCCTACGTGGCGTCGGGCACGCCGAGCGCGCCGCGCATCCCGCGCCCGCCGTTCTGGGGACGGCGATTGGTCGAACCGGCGGAACTCGATATCCCGACGATTTGCCGCTACATCAACAAGGCCGCGTTGTTCCGTGGCCAGTGGGGCTTCCGTCAGGGCCAGGAACTGAGCAAGCAGCAGTGGCAGGACCTCGTCGACCGCGAGGCCGAGCCGGTGCTCAAGCGCCTGATCGAGCAGGCCAAAGCCGAGCGCATGCTCGCGCCGTCGGTCGCCTACGGCTTCTGGCCGTGCGCCGCTCAGTGCAACGACCTGGTGGTCTTCGATCCCGAGAACGGCGCCGAACGCTGCCGCTTCAACCTGCCGCGGCAGATGGAGGAACGCTCCAAGCACCTGTGCGTGTCCGACTTCTTCCGACCCCTCGGCGCCGAGCCGATCGGCGACGAGCAGTCGTGGATGCCCGCGGCGGCGTGGGCCGCCGGCGCGCGCGATGTCATCGCCTGCCATGTCGTGACCATGGGCAAGGTCGCCAGCGAGCACTGCCAGCGCCTGTTCAAGGCCGACAACTACCAGGAATACCTCTACTTCTACGGCCTCTCGGTCGAGACCGCCGAGGCGCTCGCCGAGTACTGGCACAAGCGCATCCGCCAACAGCTCGGCATCGCCCAGGACGACGCCCTGGAACTCGCCGACCTCTTCACCCAGGGCTACCAGGGTTCGCGCTACTCGTTCGGCTACCCCGCCTGCCCGAACCTCGAGGACCAGCGCCACCTCCAGGAGCTGCTGCGCTGGCAGGACATCGGCATCGAGCTGTCCGATGAGTTCCAGCTGCACCCGGAACAGAGCACCTCGGCGTTCATCGTCCATCATCCCTTGGCAAAGTACTTCAACCTTTAAGCGGCAGCAGCCGCGCGCATCGCGCGCGGCGTGACGACCAGCGGCCGGCACGGTTCGCTACGAACCTGCGGGAGCGACGCCCATCTGGGCCAGCCCAGGTCGCGGACCAGACCTTCAACCTTTAAGCGGCAGCAGCCGCGCGCACCCGCGCGCGGCGTGACGACCAGCGGCCGGCACGGTTCGCGCAGCGAACCTGCGGGAGCGACGCGCATCGGGGCTCGCCCAGGTTGCAGACCCGACCTTCACCGCTGATCGGCTGCGCGCGCGGGATCAGCCGGCGTGTGAGTCAGCCAGCCTGAGCACCGCGCGCCCGCAGTGACGCCTGGGGAATCAGGGCACAGCGCAGCGAGGGAGGTCCCCCACATGCGCCGCGCTCCATTCCGTCCGATTCCCCCGACGCGCTCCGCCCAGATCGCCGCGCATGGTTTCACGCTGATCGAACTGCTGATCGTGGTCGCCATCATCGCCGTGCTGGCCGGACTGCTCACCCCCGCGATCGCCATGGCGTTGAGCGCCTCGCGCACCGCGCAATGCGGCAACAACCTCCGCCAACTGGTGATGGGCAGTCAGGTCTACAGCGAGGACAACGACGGCCGGGTCGTTCCCGGCTACCTCAGGGAACACGGAACCGGCAACGTCCTGTTGTTCTGGCAGCAGATCATCCGCCTGACGGTCGGCGATTCAGGAACTGAAGCCGAGGTGGGCGCCAAGCGCGACGGCATCTGGCGCTGCGCCGCAGCGCAGGCCAAGACCGCGCACTGGCTGGATGAGACCACCTATGGCAAGAACCTCACGACCGGATTGACCAACATCCACGTCTATCCCTGGGAGGACTGGTACCCCATCATCCACGAGAGTCAGGTCCGCAATCCCAGCGAGATGATCTTCCTCGCGGACTCCGAGTACGGCGGCGGCGGCCATTACCGCGAACTCGGGGCCGGGATCGGCAACAACCTCGGCAGCTTCCGCTATGGCCTGGACTTCCGCCATCGCGGCAAGGCCGTGCTGGCGATGTTCGATGGCCACGTCGAATCCAGGTCCGTCGCGCGATTCCCCTATATCGGCGACGGCACCAGCGGGAGCCACCCCGACTATTGGAACGCCTCGCTCGGGCGCGACTGGTGCCACACCGCTGAGTAGGAAAAACAGGGAGTGCGGCCGGCCTTGAACACCTCCCGCGCGGACGCTTGCGTCGTGCGCAGGCTGCGCATAGTTCCTGCCATGCGCTCGAACGTACTCGCTATCAAGGCTATTTCCGTATCCGGTGCTTAGCACAGGAAGGCAAACCCTTGTCAGCGTTCGATACGCGGGGCGGCCTTCCAAGGCCGCCCCGTTCGCATTTCAGGCATCCCCCAGCAACCCAGGAGTTTCCGATGATCGCCATTTCCGCCGCCGCCGCCGTAGCAGTCGTATCCCTCGCCGCGCGCACCGGTACACCCACCCCTTTCGACGAGCACGACCATGCACCACACCGCCACTGAGCCGACCCGCCTCCAGCCCCATGACCGTGCGGGCCGCCTGCACGCCGGTCTGACCTTGCTGCGCCAGGAGCGCGCGCCGATCGCCGATTACCAGCCCGCCGACGCGCCGTTCGTCGAAGCCTGGCGCGAAACCCGCGATCGTTGCGCGAACGATCATGAGCGCGCCCTCGACCATCTCGATCGCTTCCTGCACGCCCATCTCGGCGACCTCGCCGATCTCGTGCGCCGC
Source organism: Planctomycetota bacterium (assembly GCA_013816645.1). GTDB lineage: Bacteria > Planctomycetota > UBA11346 > UBA11346 > UBA11346 > JACDEC01. The sequence goes on along the minus strand of JACDEC010000249.1, from coordinate 2,628 downwards.
GCGCGCGATGGCCGCGGCCCCACGCCGCTGCTCGATCAGATCGAACGCGCGCTGCGCACCGCCGTCGCCTGAGATCCGCGCCTGCAGTTTTCGCGTGGGGCGCCCGCGCGCCTTGTATCCGCGAAAACCGCAGGCTCTGTACGCCTTGTACCGGGGAGACTGAGTCCCCCGGGCCCCCGCACGCCCGAGTCGCGTCCGAGCCGACATCAGCCGGCTCGGCGCGATCGTCAGCTGTCGTTGATCTTCAGCAGGTGGTGCAGCCGCAGCTGGTTGAACTGGATGGCGACCTGGCGGCCGACATTGCGCAGTTCCAAGCTCGCTGGTCGGGCGTTCTGGCCGAGCTGCAGCAGCCAGGCAACCAGCACCGAATTCACCACCGGCAGCTCGGCGAGATCGACCAGCACCGCGTGCGCATGGATCGCCTGCATCCATCCCGAACTCGCTGGCGCGGCGAGGCGGGCGCTCTGCAGGGCCTGACCGCCCATGCACACCTCGAGGACACCGTCGCCGAAACCGAGCATGCAGGGCAGGTCGCCGACCACCGCGGTGTGCTCCTCGGCGCCACCGACCAGGCCATCGAGATTGGCGAGCCGCAACGCCGCGCGGATACCGGGATTCGTTCCCACCACTCGGACCCGCGACCCGCGCTTCTCGAGTTCGCGATCGGCGAGCGGTACCGCGCCGAGCAGGGCGACGGGCACCCGGCCCATCGCCAGGTCGATGCGCAGCTCGGCTGGTTGGGGACCAGCGCGCTCGATGAGATCCGCGACAATCGCCTCGCGCCGCTGCGGCAAAGCCGCGAGGTCGGTGAGCGAGCAGCTGGTGATCGGCAGCATCGCGGGATATCGCCTGAGCGAGTGCCGAGACTAGGACCCGTTTCCGAGCAGTACAAGGCGCAGCAGCGAACCGGATGCGAGCGGTGTCAGCCGCCGTCGCCCTTCAGCGCCTTGCGCTGCAAGAGGTGGAAATAGCGGCGGCAGAAGCGGTGCGCCTCATCGCGCACGTACATCAGGAGTTTGAGCCCGGGGTCGCGCTTGCCCAGATGCAGCTCGGAACCGTCGGGACGCACCACCGTTTCCTCGCGCTTGGCCAGGCCGATCATGCACGGCAGCTGGATCCCCAGCTCGCGGCAGGCCTGGACCGCTTTGGCGAGTTGACCATGGCCGCCATCGATCATGACCAGATCGGGGAAGGGCTGGCCTTCGTCCTGGAGCCGACGGTAGCGGCGGCCGACCACCTCGCGCATGCCGGCGAAGTCGTCGTTGCCGGGATCGCTGTCGCCGAAATCGCCGCGCACCCGGAACCGACGGTACCCGTCCTTGTCGGGGACCCCGCTGACGAAGCGCACCAGGCCGGCGACGACATGGTCGCCCTGGAGATGGGCGAGATCGAAGCCTTCGATCACCCGCGGCTGGGCCGGGAGTCCGAGCGCTTCGCGCAGGCGATCGAGCCCCGCGACCAGGTCGATGGTCGGCGCCGCGGCGTCGTCGTAGTCGCGCAACCGGCCGCGCTCCTTCAGGCGGTCGAGCGCCTTGATCTGGTCGCGGCAATGCGCCGCCTCCTCGAAGCGCAGATCCTGGGCCGCCACCTTCATGCGTTGCGACAACTGGGTGAGCACCGCCGCCTTGCCACGACCGGTGATGAACGCGCGCAGCGCGCGGATGTCCTCGCCGTAGGCCTCACGCCCGATCCGGGTGGTGCAGGGCGCGGAGCAGCGCTTGATGTGGAAATTGAGGCACGGCCGGAAGGACGCGCGCTTGGGATCGTCCTCCCGCAGATCGAGATCGCAGACCCGGAAGCGGAAAACCCGCATCAGGAAGTTGTAGGCGCGATAGAGATCGGTGGCCGAGATGAACGGCCCATAGAAATCGACTCCCTCGAGATCGCTCTGGCGGGTGATGAACACCCGCGGGAACTCCTCGCGCGTCACCGCCACCAGCGGGAAGCTCTTGTCGTCCTTGAGCCGCACGTTCAGCCGCGGCTGGTGGTCCTTGATCAGTGCGTTCTCGAGCAGCAGCGCCTCGACCTCGCTGTCGGTGACCACCGTCTCGAGATCCGCCGCCTCGCGCGCCAGTCGCGAGGTGAACAGGCTGTGACCGCGGCCCTGGAAATACTGCAGCACCCGTCGACGCAGGTTCTTGGCCTTGCCGACGTAGATCACCCGCCCATCCGGGTCCTTGAACAAGTAGCACCCCGGCGAGTCCGGCAGGGCCTCGAGCTTGGCGAGCATGACCGGGGAGATGCCATCCATCGCGCTCCACCGTACACGGCCGCCACCTTGCGCCACCACGCGGGCCCGGGAGCCTCGGCACTCGCGCACCCAGGAGACCAGCCATGAGCCCATCCTTCGCAATCACCGAAGCCGCGCCGCGACGCATCGTGGCGATCGCCGCGCGCTGCCTGTGGCAGGATCTGTCCCCGACAATAATCAGCCTGTCCGAGCGCGTCGCTGCGGCGACAGGCGAGCAGGGCGCACGCACCGGCCCCTACGTCGTCGTCTACCGCGACGCCGACGCTGCGTCGACGCTGATCGAGGTCGGCATGGCCCTTGAGAGCCCGTTCGAACCGACCTCCGAGGTCATGGCGCTGGTCCTACCAGGTGGCCCGGTGGCCACCGCGGTGCATGTC
>JACDEC010000248.1 GCA_013816645.1 Planctomycetota bacterium | reverse complement strand
CCCGACCCCTGGCCCCCGTCCCCTGCTACCTTAGCCTTTTCCCGCATGATCCAGCTCGGCGTCAACATCGACCACGTCGCCACCGTCCGCCAGGCGCGGCGGGCGCCGGAACCGGATCCGGTGCACGCCGCCCAGCTCTGCGAACTCGCCGGCGCCGACGGGATCACCGTGCACCTGCGCCTGGACCGTCGGCACATCCAAGACCGCGACGTCCGACTGCTGCGCCAGACCCTGGCCACCCGGCTGAACCTCGAGATGGGCGTCACCGACGAGATCCTCGCCATCGCCGACGAGGTCCGTCCCCACGAGGCCTGCCTGGTCCCCGAGGGTCGCCAGGAGCTGACCACCGAAGGTGGCTTGGCGGTGCGCGAGGACGACCAGCGCCTGCGCGCCTGCATCGATCGGCTGCGGGGTCACGGCACCCTGGTCAGCCTTTTCATCGAACCCGATCCGGCGACGGTGCGGCTCGCCCAGCGCATCGGCGCCGGCGCTGTCGAGCTCCACACCGGCACCTGGGCCAACGCCTGGTTGGCCGCGGGCGGCGACGAATCCGACGCCGCGGTGCGCGCCCAGCTGCGCCGGATCGAGGCTGCGGCCGACACCGCCGCCGAAGTTGGCATCCGGCTGCACGCCGGTCACGGCATCACCTACCGCAACGTGCGCACCCTCCTGCACCTGCCGTTGCTGCGCGCGCTCAACATCGGCCACAGCATCGTCAGCCGCGCCGTGCTGGTCGGCATGGAACGCGCGGTCGGCGACATGAAGCGGTTGATCGAGGCCGGGCCGGGGTGAGGGGAAGGTGCGAGGTGCGAGGTGCGAGGTGCGAGGTGCGGCATGCGGAGTGCGAAGTAGGAAGTCCGTCGCACGCCGCACGTCGCACGTCGCACGCTCCCCCGTCACTTGCCACTGGCGCCGCCCCCACGGCACGTAACCCTTCCCCTCCGGAGTCCACGCGGTCATGTTCACTGGCTCGATCGTCGCCATCGTCACCCCCTTCGCCGACGGCCGTGTCGATTTCGCGGCGCTCAAGAAGCTGGTCGAGTGGCACATCGCCGAAGGCACCCAGGGCATCGTGCCGTGCGGCACCACCGGCGAGAGCGCGACCTTCAGCCACGACGAGCAGCACCAGGTCATCGGTGAGGTGGTCCAGGCTGCTGCCGGCCGCGTGCCGGTGATCGCGGGCTGCGGATCGAACAACACCCGCGAGGCCGTCGACCTGGTCAAGGCCGCCGAGCGGCTCGGCGCCAACGGCATCCTCTCGATCACCCCGTACTACAACAAGCCGACGCCCGAAGGCCTGTTCCAGCACTACAAGGCCCAGCGCGAGGCCACTGGCCTGCCGATGGTGCTCTACAACGTGCCCGGCCGCACCGGCTGCAACATGCTCGCCGACACCGTCGGCCGGGTCGCCGCGCTGGGCGGCATCGATTCGGTCAAGGAGGCGAGCGGCAGCCTCGATCAAGCCCAGGAGATCCTCAACCTCGGCGTGCGCGTGCTCTCCGGCGAGGACGGCCTGACCTGGCCGCTGATGGCGATCGGCGCCAGCGGCGTGATCAGCGTGGTCGCCAACTTCGCGCCCAAGGCCATGCGCCAGCTGTGCGACGCGGCCAGCGCCGGCAATGTCGCCGAGGCCCGGCGCCTGCATCGCATCGTCCACGACCTCGCCAAGTTCGCGTTCAGCGAGACCAACCCGATCCCGGCGAAGACCGCGGTCGCAGCGCTGGGCCGCTGCCGCGAGGAGTTCCGCCTGCCGCTGGTGACGATGACGCCGGCGAAGAAGCAGGCGCTGCTCGAGGCCATGCGCGCGCACGGCCTGCTCGCCCGCTGAGTCCGCTCAGGATCCGGGAGTCGTGACCGATTTGCGGTCGAGCAGGCGACGCAGCCGTTCGCCGAGTTCGCGGAGCTGGTAGGGTTTCTGGAGGAAATCGGACCCCGCGCTGGCCAGATCATTGACGTCATAACCGCGGTCGATGTAGCCCGACGTGTACAGCACGCACAGGTTGGGCCGCATGCCCGTGAGCAGCAGCGCGAGTTCGAGCCCGCCGATGTGCGGCATGATCACGTCGGTGATCAGCGCATCGATGCGCGGCGTCCCCTGCGCGACCGCCAATGCCTCCTCGCCGTCGCTGGCTGACAGCACCCGGTAGCCATGATCGACCAGCCACTGCGCCGCCAACTCGCGGATCGCTTCCTCGTCTTCGACCAGCAGGATGGTCTCGTTGCCGGTTCGAGCGGCTGGCAGCGGCGCTGCTGGCACCACGGACGATGGCTCGATGCCGACGAGCGGGAGCAGGACGGTGAATGTCGATCCGTTGCCGACATGGCTGTCCACAAAGATGCTCCCGCCGGCGCCGAGAACGATAGTCAGCGAGGTCGCGAGGCCCAGACCGGTGCCCTTGCCTTCGCCCTTGGTGGTGAAGAAGGGCTCGAAGATGCGCGCCTGCAGCTCGGCGGACATGCCGTCGCCGGTGTCGTCGACCGTGATGCTCGCCCAAGGTCCGCGCGGAATGCGCGGATCGCTGTCGTCTCCGATCACGATGCCGGTGGCGACGGTGAGCGTGCCGCCGCCGGCCATCGCGTCACGGGCGTTGACCGAAAGATTGACGACCACCTGCTCGAATTGGCCGGGATCCATGCGCACCGCCGCAGTCGGGGCGGCCAGCGCGCTCTGCAGCTGGATGTCCTCGCCGATCAGCGGACGCAGCAGTTCGAGGATCTTGGCGACGGCCGCGTCGACGCCGAAGCAGCACGGCAGGAGCACCTGCTTGCGCGCGAACGCCAGCAGCTGCGCGGTCAGCTTGGCGCCACGCTCGGCGGCGACACGCAGCTGCGACAGCGCCCGATGCGTGGGCGATGTCGCAGCGATACCGCGCTCGGCGATATCGCTCCAGCCGAGGATCGCGGTGAGGATGTTGTTGAAGTCGTGGGCCACGCCTCCGGCGAGGCGACCGATGGACTCGATTCGCGCGGCCTGCAGCACCTGCTCGTCGGCGCGCTTGCGCTCGGTGATGTCGATGTCCATGCACACGAACAGCCGGCCCTGCGCGGAGGGCAAGGCGAAGGCGCTCGAGAGCACGGTGGCGGCCGTCCCGTCGCGCCGGATGACGGGGTATTCGCACGGCCCGCGTGTCTTTCCATCGGCGGCGATGGCGGCGAGCGTAGCCCGGAAGGTCGCCGCCTCCTGCTCGCTCAGCATGACCTCTTCGATCCTGCGGCCTATCGCCTGTTCGGCGGAGAAGCCGAAGATGGCGGTGGACGCGCGATTCCAGCTGAGGATGCGGCCGTCCTGGTCGTAGGTCTGGATGGCGATGCTCGGCGCGTGTTCGATGATCGCCGCGAGGCCCTCCTGGCTGGTGCGCGCCGCGATCTCGGCCTCGCGACGGGCACTGACGTCCCTGGTGGTGCACACCACCCGCTCAACCGTCCCATCCGGCCCGAGGATGGCGCGCCCGCGCGAATCGACCCACAGGACGGTCCCGTCGTCGAGCACCAGGCGGTGGCGCAGCGCATAGGACGACGCCTCACCGCGCAGCACCGGCCCCAGCTGCTGTTCGACCGCCGCACGATCGTCGTCGTGCACCCGGCGCAGGCAGGCCGCGAGATCGGACACCGTCAGATCGTGCCAGGCGCCGAAGGTTTCGGTCCGCCCGCTGGGAATATCCCAGGTCCAGAAGACCAGATCGGCCTCGCGCAGCGCCAGGCGCAGGTCGGACTCGAACTGCTGCTGGGCCGGGCCGAGCAGCGCCCGCAAGCGCGCGTTCTCAGCCTGCAGTTGGACGTAGGTAGTTTTCGGGGCATCCACGCCGGCATCGTAGCCGGGAAGGAGACCTCGGCGCAATCGCCAAGCGTTGATCATAGGCGAAGCCGCACAGCGCTGCGCTGCACGCCTAGGTCCAGGCACCGACCCGGGATGGATACCTGACTGGCAGTACTGTTGTGTCCCCCCAGCCGCCGGGTATCCCGGTCGCCGCATGGCCATGACCCTCGCAGACAAGGTGACGCTCGCCCGGCTGGCCCTGGCCCCGGCGATCGTCTGCGCCTACCTCCTGCTGCCGGTCCACGATTCGCTGTGCTTCTGGGTCGCCGGGCTGCTCTGCTCACTCGCCGAATACACCGACCTGCTCGATGGCCGGATCGCCCGGGCCCGCAACGAGGTCTCGGATTTCGGCAAGCTCGCCGACCCGTTCTGCGACGTGATCTACCGCCTGTCGGTGTTCCTGGTCCTGCTGCTGCCAGCCGGCGGCCTGGGCTATCCAGTGCCCGTCGATCTCGACCACAGCACGTCCTACGCGCTCAAGCCCCTGGTGTTCGCGGTCGGCCGGGACGAGCAGGGTGTGGTCATCCTCGGCGCCGGGCTGGTGCCCTGGCTGCCCGTGCTGCTGATGACCTTGCGCGAGATCGTCGCCGGGGCGCTGCGTTCGATGACCGCGTCCAAGGGCCTGATCCTCGCCGCCCGCACCTCAGGCAAGATCAAAGCGTGGATCCATGGCGCGGCGCTGATCAGCATGATGGCCCTGCCCGCCTTCTGGAACACCCTCGCGCCCTGGCACCTGGTCTACGCCTACTGGATGTGCTGGGCGTGCGCGGCGATCAGCGTCGGGTCGATGATCGAGTATTTGTGGGTGAACCGCCCGGTGCTCAAGCAGCTGATCGACCGCACTTCCGCGTCATGACCCAATGCCGGGACCGCCGGCCTTGGCGATCTCGTCGCAGACATGGCGGGCGAACGGCAGCGAACAGGTCCAGGCCGGCGACACCGCGTTGAGCACATGGAACGATCGGGCATCGCCTTCGAGGCGGAAGTCCATGACCAGGGTGCGGGTGCGCAGGTCGAGGAGCTGGGCGCGGATGCCGGGCCGGCCCCACTCGACGTAGTCCTGGCGGCGCACGCCGTCGATCAGCTTGGCGGCCTGGTCGACGAGGTAGCCGCGGAACATCTTGCGCAGCTCCTGCATGGCCAGGCCGCGGAAGTCGAAGCCGGCGTGCAGGAACAGCGAGGCTTCGCGTCCGCAGATCGCCAGCAGCTCGCTCAGCGAGAAACGCGCGAATCCGCCGTAGTTCTCGCGCCAGAACGCGGGCAGCGCGGTCGGGCCGATCTTGATGTGGCCATCGACGGTGACGGTGTAGTGGACGCCGAGGAACGGGTAGGCGAGGTCGGGCACCGGGTAGATGTTGGTGCGCAGCGCGCCGGCTGGCTCGGACGAGTAGAGGTACAGTCCCTTGAAGGGCAGGATGGTGTAGCGCTCGCACAGCCCGACCGCGCGGGCGAGTTGATCGGCGTAGAGCCCGGCGCAGTTCACGGTGTAGCCCGCGGCGATGGTGCCGGCGCTGGTCCGCACGCCTGCCGCGTCGATGCCGGTGCAGGCGACCCCGCGGCGCACCTCGATGCCCGCGGCCTGCGCGTCGGCGGCCATGGCGTGGATCACCGAAACCGGATCGGCCGACGCGGTGGACGGCGACCACAGCGCCTTGCCCGCGGTCTTC
>JACDEC010000247.1 GCA_013816645.1 Planctomycetota bacterium | reverse complement strand
GCGACGCCCGGCGCGCGCCGGCCCACCGCCCACAGGCAGCGACCGGGCGCGCGGTCCCAGCGCGCGATCTTCTTGCGCCAGTTGCGCCCTGCCCACCAGCCGTCGCCGTCGATGCCCGGCAGCTTGAGCGGCTGCGCGCAACCGACATCGATCAGCGTGTACCAGGAATCGCCGGCGGCGATCGGCGCGGTGATCCAGGCCGAAGAGATCTGCTTGGTGCCGTCGCCGCCGCGCAGGTCCGGCACGCGCAGATCGCCGGGCAGATCCTTGGCCTGCGACCAGTCGTAGACCGGCACGCCGTCGGCGGTCAACTCCTTGAGCGGCAGCATGCCCAGCCGGGTCTGCTGCTTGGACACCGCATCCGGCTCGATCATGCGCAGGTAATAGATCTCGAGCTGTTCGCCGAACCACATGGTGGGTATGCGCCGCGAGCCCGCCAGGTGCGCCGGCTCGCTGGTCACCACGGTCTCGTCGATCTGCACGCGCTGGTCCTGGTTGCGATCCGCCCAGGTGAACCAGTTGTTCGGTCCTTGATCGTAGTAGGTCTGGATGCGTTCGCCCTGGCGTTCGCAATGATGCGGGAAGACCATCGCCACCAGGCGCGGGGCCTGGTCTGGCCCGTACTGCCAGAGCGAACCTTCGTCGCTCAACAGGTAGTTCTTGCCCTTGTAGGTGCGCAGGCTGCCGTCGTTCCAGCCGAAGATCGGCCACGGCAGCAGCTCGCCCTGCTCATCCTTGAGCGGATTGCCGCCATGCATGTAGCCGCCGACCACGTCCTGCTGCCAGCAGTTCGCGTAGGGCATGGTGTAGCGCCACGCCGGGCGCCAGGTCTTCTTGGCCACGTCGAACTGCCAGGCCTGGAAGGTGAGCGGATCGTCGAGCGGTCCGCCGATCTTGATCAGCTCGTCGGGCCGGGCGGGATTGATCTGATCCGAATAGTTCTCGAGCTTGCGGCCGAACCATTCCTTCTCGAGCGTGCCGGAGAGGGACCAGCGCGAGGTGCGCAGGAAGCCGGTGGCGACGTCGGTGACCAGCAGCGCCTTTCCGCCCGGGGCGATGCACAGGCCGGTGATGTCGCCGAGCGCCGACGGATCCCAGCGCCCGCTGCGCGGCGCGCCGCCCGGCTTGCCGATGGTGCGCAGCGGTTTGCCCGCGGCGGAGAAAACGTGGATGCGCTTGTCGCCACCCTCGTATTCGATGTCGATGCCGATGCGCCCCGAATCGCCGACGTACACCGTCCCATCGGCATGCACGCAGATCGCGTTGGGCGCCTGCAGCTGGCCCTTCGCCACCAGGACACCGGTGGGCTTGCCGTCGAGCCCGCAAGTCAGGACCTGCTCGCCGCTGACCACGAGCAGGCGGTCCTTGGCCAGGGCCACGCCGTAGGGCTTGGCTATCGCCACCTGGTCGAGGATCTTGCCGGTGGCGCGCTCGATGACGAAGAGTTCGCCGTTCTCGGCGACCGTGGCGTAGATGCGATCGGCGGTGATGGCCAGCCCGTCGACGAGGTTCCAGTCGCGTCCGCGCCAGCGCCCCTTGGGGACCTTGACCTTCTTGGTGGTGAGCTGGCAGAGGATGCGGCCGCGCGGCTCGCCCAGCGTGTACTCGGCGATCTCGAGCCCATGGTCGCCGCTGAGGATGCCGACATACAGGTTCTTGGCGTCCATCGCCGAGGCGCTGCGCGTGTCCCACGGGTAGAAGGTGTGGTAGCGCCGGGTGATCTCGCCGTCAGCGTCCATCTCCTGCACGCCGGTGATCAGGTTGTCCTCGACGCAGCCCCACACCATGACCGCGCTGGTGCCATTGCTGGTGATCGACGCGGGATAGGCGAGGTTGCCACCCCAGCCGCCGTGGCCATCGGGAGTCGGCCACGGCGGATTGCCGTTCTTGCCGACCTTCATCAGCCACTTCAGGGCGGGCGCAGCGGGAAAGGACACGCCCTTGGCGCGGTAGGTCCCGGGCTTCACCGCCCGGCCGAGGTCGTCGGTGCCGTCCCAGGTCACCGTGCCCGGCCCGGCTGCGACCTTGGCCGCCGAGAGCAGGCTGCGCACCAGCACGCCCTGGTCGTCGTAAAGCGCGAGGCTGACCAATCCGGGCTTGGGAGCGGTGTAGGTGACGGGCAGGCGCAACTCGCCCTCGCTGGCCGCCCAGCCGGCGGTCACGGTTGCGAACACGGCGAGCAAGCGCGTGAGCATGGTCATGGCGGGTCTCCTGGCCTGAGCAGCGTGATACCGGGAGTCGTCGGCTCGTGTTGACAAGAATCATGCCAATATCGAATCAAGATGGATGTCCGCGGTCGTGCGAGCCCCGCCTGGCTCGCGGCCTTCCACCTGCACCGGAGCGATGATGCTGTGCCTGCGTGGAACCTGGTCTCAGCCCGCTGGACGTGCATGGCTACCGGTTCCTTCCCGGATCAGTGTCCGATGCGGCTTGCGACGCGCTGGTCGCGGCGCTGTGCGAACATGCGGCGAGGCTCCCATCCTCCCGCCGGGGCGGCCTGCGCAATCTGCTCAGCGCCGTCCCCGCGGTCGCGCGCTTCGCGCGCTCACCCGTGATCCGCTCGTTGATCGAGCCGATCCTCGGTGCCGATGCCTGCGCGGTGCGCGGACTGTTCTTCGACAAGCCGCGCTCGGCGAACTGGCGGGTACCCTGGCACCGCGACCGGGTCATCGCCGTTCGCGAGCGCCGCGAGGTCCCCGGCTATGGCGCTTGGTCGACGAAGGATGGCGTGGTCCATGTCGAACCGCCGCGCGCGCTGCTCGATGGGATGTTGGCCCTGCGGTTGCACCTCGACGCCGTGGATGCCGACAACGGCCCGCTCACGGTGATCCCGGGATCGCATCGCGACGTCGACGTCAGCGACGATGCGGCGATCGAGGAGGCGCGCGCCATCGCCATCACCGGCGAGCGGGGATCGGTGTTGCTCATGCGCCCGCTGTTGGCGCATGCGTCGCAACCTGCGAAGCATCCCGACCATCGTCGCGTCCTGCACCTCGAGTTCGCCGCGTGCGGCCTTCCCGGCGGCATCGAATGGTACGAACGGCGGTGACGCCAGGCGACTTCGGCGCTCGTTCCACGCTTCCCGACGTCGCCTGCTCCGCTATGCCTGCTCCATGCCCGCCAACGCCATCCCGCTGTTGATCCTGTTCGCCATGATGCCGCTGCTCGGCGCGGCGCAGACCGACACCGTGGATCTGTCCGACATCGAAGCCGATCTCGCCGCCGCCGTCGGCAAGCCGCTGGGTACCGGCGACGTCCGCTCCAGACCTTTGCTGGTCGCCGAGTTCGCGGTCGACGGCGAGAGCCTCAAGGTCGCCGAGTTCGCGACTGCGGCGCATGCCGAACTCTCCGGGCAGGGCGATGACCAGTTGTACACCAAGGGGCGTTGGGGTTTCGACCTCCAGGGCCTGTCCCCGGCGATGCGCGAGCGCATCGTCGCGAAGCTCGGATTGAAACCGCCGACCAAGCCGAAGCGGGCGCCGTTGCACATCAAGGCGGCGACGGCGGCCATCCTGAAATCTGGCGTGCTGCCGGCGATGGTGCAGTTCCAGGCGGGCGGTTACACCGATCAGGACGGCAACGGCCTCGGCGAGTACGGACTGTTCCCGCAGATGTCCGGAGCCCACCCGGTTGGCGGGATCACCCTCAACCTGCTGGCGCCGGCCTTCGCCGTCGCGGAGCCGGTCATCGATGGCTATCGCTTCCGCGCCTACCTGCCCGCGGGCCCCGACAGCGCCCTGACCTCGGCCGCGGATGGCGATCGCCCGCTGCTGGCCGCAGGCCCGGGCGTGTCCCTGCAGGAACAGTGTTGGATCGTCTACGCCTGGCCGGACGAGAGCGAGGGCGACATCTTCGTCATCAATCAGACGGGCAACGTCTTCGTCCGACCGTGGGACGGGACCGCGCCGGAATGGCATGCGCTCTACGGCAAGAAGGACTGGGCCGCCGCCGCGGCCCCGGGCTGGAAGCCCTACCGGCGCTGAGCCGATCGCCACTGCCGGCGCTTGGCCGTGGCACCTGGGGAGGTCGCGCTACCCTGCGCTCTGCATGCGCACCAGCCGCCTCTCCGCCGACAACGATTTCATCCGCATCGACATCATCGATGACGACGGCAAGGAGTTCGGCCGTTTCGACTGGCCACCGCCGTCGCTGACGATCTGCCAGGACAACGCCCGGGCCCTGGCCACCGACCTCTTCAACTTTTACGAGGCGCAGCGCATGCGCGACGCCTATGCGCCGATGCTCAAGCGCGTGTGCCAGCATTTCGACCTCAACATCGCCGCGGGCTGGCGACCGTCCTCCGCCCCGCCCAAGCGGCGCTGAGCGCGATCCTCGGGGGACCCATGCGTTCGACCCTGCACGTGTTCGCGCTCCTGGCGGTGACCTGCGGAGCGTTCGCCGCCCAGCCCGGCAATCCCGCCGACGACCTGGCCAAGCCGTTCTACGTGCTGATCGAAGCGCTGGCGACGGACCAGCGGGATGCCCGGCAGTCCGCTGCCGATGCGGTCCTCGCGGCGAGCCCACAGGTGCCGCCCAGGCTCTGGCACGCGACCCTGGCGCGCAAACGCAAGGAGGTCGACCGCGAGCGGCAGCGCTTCCTCGCGCCGGCCAAGGTCGCGCAGTTCGCCGCGCTGCTGCTGCCCGATCTCGACCGCCGGCGCGCCGCCGCCATCGCGCTGATCCGCGACGAGGTCGCGTATCCCTATCCCAACAAGGACGAGGCGGCGCAACGCCGGGTCGACGACCTGGTCGCCGAGGTGCGCGCGCTATGGGACGATCCGCTCGCCGCGCTGCTCAAGCAGGTGCCCGCCGCGGCCGAGCATGTCCCCGCGGCCGAGCGCGCGACCGCGGACATCGCCGAACTCGACGGCTACTTCGCGCGCTATCCCAGCAAAGCCACGACGGGTTCCCCGCCAGTCGATGCAGCAACGCCGGAGGCCGTGGATTTCGCCGAGGCGTTCGCCCGCGCGATGCGCGACGCCTGGCAGAACGACCAGTGGCGCAGCGTGCGTGCGGCCAATCGTCAGATCACCTATCTCGACGTCGAGGAACAACGCCACCTCGAAGCGCTCAACGACTATCGGGCCCTGCTCGGCATCGCTCCGCTCGAGAGCGACCCGCGCTTGCACCTCGCGGCGCGCGGACATTCGCGGGACATGGCGGACAAGGGATTCTTCGCCCACGAATCGCCGTTGCCGGGCAAGGCCAAGCCGGTGGACCGTATGAAACTCGAGGGCTACGACAGTTCCGCCGGCGGCGAGAACATCCACATGGGCCGCAGCGACGGCCTGGGCGCGCTCGACAGCTGGTGCCATTCATCCGGTCATCACCGCAACCTGATCGGCAGCGGCTACACCCAGATAGGGGTCGGTCGTTCCGGCCGGCATTGGACGCAGAACTTCGGCAGCCTCGGTCCCTACGCGCTGATCAAGGGCGGAAAACCGGCGATGGTCACCTACCTCGAGCAGGCGCTGAGCGTGGGCGACGCCGCGACGCTCGAGCAGC
>JACDEC010000002.1 GCA_013816645.1 Planctomycetota bacterium | reverse complement strand
ACCCGCGCGGTGGCGGCGTTCCCGACCCCCACCCCCCGCCCCCCAACCCCCGTGGACCTCATATGCACAACCGCGCGTACTCGTCGTTGGCGAAGCGGTCGGTCATCCCGGCGATGTAGTCGGCGACCGCGCGGTGCAGGCCGGCGCCCTCGGCGCGCGAGGCGTGCTCGGGCGGCAGGCTGTCGGGGTGGGTGATGTAGAAGCTGAACAGCGAGGCCAGCACCTTGCGCGCCTTGTGGAAGACGCGGTTGACGCGGAAATCGCGGTAGAGATTGGCGAACAGCCAGGCCTCGAGCTGCTCCTTGGCCTGCTTCATGCTCGGGCTGACCGAGACCAGTTGGCTGGCGTGCGCGCGCACCTGGGCGGTGTCGTCGACGGCGTGGGTGCGCATCTGCAGCAGGGTGTGGTCGACCAGGTTGCCGAGCAGGCTGTCCATCAGGATGCGCAGCGCGCGGTCGACCAGCAGCTTGGGCGATGCGCTGGTCGGGCTCGAGGCGACCGCGTCCTGCCAGGCCCCCTGCCACAGCGGCACGTCGGCGAGTTGCTCGAGCAGGATGTAGCCGCCGCGCACGCCGTCGTCGATGTCGTGGCAGTCGTAGACCACCGAATCGATCTCGTCGACGATCTGGGCTTCGAGCAGCGGCGCCTCGGCGGGGCGGAAGCGCTGCGGGATCTTCTCGCGGTCGTAGTGCGCCGAGTGCTTGATGATGCTCTCGCGCACCTCGTAGGTCAGGTTGAGTCCGGGGAACTCGGGGTAGCGCGATTCGAGCTCCTCGACGATGCGCAGGGCCTGGCGGTTGTGCTCGAAGCCGCCGTTCTCGGCCATCAGTTCGCTGAGCAGGTCCTCGCCGCGATGCCCGAACGGCGGGTGGCCGAGGTCGTGGACCATGGCCACGCATTCGACCAGGTCCTCGTTAAGGCGCAGGCGCCGCGCTGCAGTGCGCGCGAGCTGGCTGACCTCGATGGTGTGGGTCAAGCGGGTGCGGAAGTGGTCGCCTTCCTGGTTGGTGAAGACCTGGGTCTTGTACTGCAGGCGGCGGAAGGCGCGGCTGTGGATGATGCGATCACGGTCGCGGTGGAATTCGGTGCGGTTGGGATCGCGCTCGCTGGCGTGGTCGCGCCCCCGGGTCTGCGCCGAACGCATGGCGTAGGGCGCCAGCAGCGCCCCCTCGCGGGCCTCGAACGCTTCGCGGGTCTGATCCATGGCGCCAGAGGCTACGGTGCCTCGCGGCGCGCGCTATGGCTTGGCAGCGTTCGCCTGGGTTTCCGCCCAGCGCAGGAATCCCGCGGGATCGGGGTCGTTGAAGAACGCGTTGCCGGTGACCAGGCGGTCGGCGCCGTCGGCGAGCACCAGCGGGATGGTCTCGCGGTTGATGCCGCCGTCGACCTGGATGGGCAGGGTCGGGAAGGCCGCCCGGGTCGCGCGGATGCGCGCGCGGACCTGGGGGATGAAGGACTGCCCACCGAACCCCGGGTAGACGGTCATGAACATGACCAGGTCGACCTTGGCGAAGTGGCTGAACCACAGCTCGGGGTCGGTATCGGGATTGAGCGCCAGACCGACCGCGGCTCCGGTGCTGCGCACCCGCTCGATCGCCTCGGCGCAGTGGCGGGGCCCGACGGCCTCGACATGGATGGTGATCGCATCGGCACCGGCGGCGCGGAAGTCGGCGACGTAGCGCAGCGGATCGGTCATCATCAGGTGCACATCGAGGTGCAGCCGGGTGCTGCGACGCATCGCCGCGACGATGAACGGCCCGAACGTCAGGTTCGGGACGAAGTGGGCGTCCATCACGTCGACGTGCAGCAGGCGCGCCCCGGCCTGCTCGCAACGGCGCAACTCGTCGGCAAGACGGGCGAAGTCGGCGGACAGCAGGCTGGGCAGGACGGTGACCGGGCGCACGGCTTTAGTCTGTCCCCTCCCCGGCAAGGGCAACCCCACCCCGGCACCGTCGATACGTACAGTCCCGCGAGGCGGACCCATTGCCACCTGCTGGCCTGTTCATACGGTCACGCCCAACCGCGAGGACGCCGCCATGGCCACCGAATTCACCGATGCCAATTTCCAGACCGAGGTGATCGGCAGCGACAAGCCCGTGCTCGTCGACTTCTGGGCCCCGTGGTGCGGCCCGTGCAAGATGATCGGGCCGATCGTCGAAAAGCTCGCCGCCGACATGAACGGCAAGGTCAAGATCGGCAAACTCAACGTCGACGAGAATCCGAACACCGCTCAGGAATACGGCGTGATGAGCATCCCCACCCTGCTGCTCTTCAAGGGCGGCAAGGTCGTGGGCAAGACCATGGGCTTCCAGCCCGAACCCAAGCTGCGCGAATTCATCACCGCGAATTCCTGACGCCCCTCAGCGTCGCCAAAACACTTCGACCTCGGGCATCGCCCGAGGTCGCGTAGTGTGCAGGCTGCCTTGGTCTCTTCCTGACCCCCGGCCCCTGACCCCTGACCCCTGACCCCTGACCCCTGACCCCCGGCCCCCGGCCCCTGACCCCCGTTTAGACCTATTTCTTCTGCCCCATCGACGGCAGCAGCGAGGTCGACGACCCGCGTTGGATGCCGCGGAACAGCATCTCCATCTCGTCGGGGTTATCCGAGGTCGCCAGCGCGTCCTCGCGGCTGATCTCGCCCTTCTCGAACAGCCTGAAGAGGCTCTGGTTGAAGGTGATGCAACCGAAGTGCTCGCTGTCGCGCAGCGCGCTGTAGAGCTCGGGGGTGCGGCCTTCCTCGACCATCTGCCGGATGGTCGGGGTGACGATCATGATCTCGAGACCCGGCACACGTCCTGGCTTGCCGAGCTTGGGAACCAAGCGCTGCGAGACCACGCCCTGCAGGACCATCGACAACTGCATGCGGATCAGCGAGTGCTGGTAGGGCGGGAAGAAGTTGATGATGCGCTCGACGGTCTGCTGGGCGTTGATGGTGTGCAGCGTCGACAGCACGAGGTGGCCGGTCTCGGCCGCGTCGATCGCAGCCTGGACGGTCTCCTGGTCGCGCATCTCACCGATCAGGATGACGTCCGGCGCTTCGCGCATCGCGTTGCGCAGCGCGGTCTTGAAGTCGCGGGTGTCGATGCCGACCTCGCGCTGGTTGATCAGGCAGCGATCGTCGGCGTAGCTGTACTCGATCGGATCTTCGACGGTGATGATGTGCCGGTTGGTGCTCCGGTTCATGAACTGGATCATCGAGGCCAGGGTCGTGGATTTACCGGAGCCGGTGATGCCGGTGACCAGGATCATGCCGCGACGCATCATCGCCAGGCGCTCGAAGGTCTCCAAGGGCAGGCCGAGGTCCTTGAAGTCGGGGATCACGTTTTGCACGTGGCGCAGCACGAAGCCGATCTGTCCGCGCTGCATGAAGCCGTTGACGCGGAAGCGGCCGACCCCCTCCTGCTCGAAGGCGGTGTCGACCTCGTGGTGCTTCTTGAAGGCGTCGCGGCTGTGCTCATCGACCAGCAGCAGGAAGGCGTTGGCCAGGTCCTCGCGGGTCAACTGGGCGGTGCCGAGCTGGCGGACGTTGCCATCGACGCGCACCCGGGGAGGACTGCCGACCTTCAGGAACAGGTCCGAGGCCCGTAGCTGGACCATCGCCTTGAGCACGTCGCTGATATTCATGCCGCCGATACTCCAGTTACACCCGCACAGGAACCAGCTCGAGCAGCCGGTTTTCGAGTTCGTGGAGACCATACCCGCTGACGCCGGAGATCGCCAGCACTTCCCTGCCGGTTCGGGCCGCCAGTTCGGCGCGCAATTCCTCGACGTCGGGCCGGGCATCGGCCTTGTTCAGGACCAGCAGTTGCGGTTTGTCGGCCAGGAGCTGGCTGAAACGGCCGAGTTCGCGATCCAAGGTATCGCGACGCGCCACCAGGTCGTCGATCTCGCCGTCGGCGGCATCGATCAGGTGCACCAGGTACGGGCAGCGCTCGACGTGGCGCAGGAACTTGTGCCCCAGGCCGATGCCTTCGGCAGCGCCCTCGATCAGGCCGGGAATGTCGGCCAGCACCAGGGTGCGCTCGCCGCGGGCGACCACCCCGAGCTGTGGTTCGAGGGTGGTGAAGGGATAGGGCGCGATCTTGGGACGGGCTGCCGATAGGCGCGAGAGCAGCGTGCTCTTGCCGGCATTGGGGAAGCCGATGATGCCGACGTCGGCGATCAGCTTGAGCTCGAGCTTGAGCGGCAGCTCGACGCCTTTCTGGCCCTTGCCGGCCTGGCGCGGCGCCTGGTTGGTGGCGCTCTTGTAGCGGCTGTTGCCGCCGCCGCCCTTGCCGCCCGCGGCCAGGATGATGCGCTGCCCGTGATGGGTGAGGTCGGCGAGGATCTCACCGGTCTTGGAGTGACGCACCACGGTCCCGCAGGGCATCTCGATGACCAGGTCCTCGCCGCTCTTGCCGCTGCAGTTGGCCGGACCGCCGCAATCGCCGCTCGGCGCCTTCCAGCGGCTCTTGCGCACGAACAGGGCCAGGGTGTTGAGGTGGGTGGTCGCGGCGAGGACGATGTCACCACCGCGTCCGCCGTCGCCCCCGTCCGGGCCGCCCATCGGCGCGAACTTCTCGTGCCGGAAGCTCACCTTCCCCGGCCCGCCGTCCCCTGATTTCACGATGATCTCGGCTTCGTCGCGCAGCATCGGCGGGATCACACGGATCGGCGAGCGGATCACAAGCGATCCCGCCTCCCGGTCCCGTCCGGTCGCGGCTGCGCCGCTCGTCCGGGCGCGGCGTGGCCGCGCTCGTACGGCGCTCGCGGAGCTCGCTGGTCCGGGGAGACACGGACAAGCATACCCGACCACGGACCCGACACCCGGACATGCGCGGCCCCGCCGCGCGACGGACGAGGGCCCTAGGCCCGACCCGACGCGCGAGCGCAGCGAGCGACCGGACGAATGGAAGAAGGGGCGAATGGAAGACCGGCAGTCGCCGGTTGGCGCGCCCGCTCCGCTGCTACCATCCCGGCATGCCCGTCGTCCCGATGAGTCCGACCCGTCAGCGCCTGCCCGAATGGTTTAAGCGTAGCCTGCCCGCGGGCGCCGAGAGCGCGCGCACCAACGAGACCGTACGCAAGCACGGGCTGGTCACGGTCTGCGAAGAGGCGACCTGCCCCAACCGCCAGGAATGCTGGTCGAAGCGCGCGGCGACCTTCATGCTGATGGGCGACCACTGCACGCGCACCTGCACCTTCTGCGACGTGAAGTGGGCGAAGGCCCCGGCCGCCCTGGATGCCAGCGAACCGATGCGCCTGGCCGCGGCGATCGCCGAACTCGGCCTGCGCTTCGCGGTGATCACCTCGGTCAACCGCGACGACCTCGTCGACGGCGGCGCCGGCCACTTCGCGGCCGCCATCGCCGCGGTGCGCGCGGCCTGTCCGACCACCCTGATCGAGGTGCTGACCCCCGACTTCCAAGGTCGCCCCGACGCCATCGCCACCGTCGCGGCCGCGCGCCCAGACGTCTACAACCACAACCTCGAGACCGTCGCGCGCCTCTACCCCACGGTCCGCCCCCAGGCGCGCTTCCGCCGCTCGCTCGACCTGCTGCAGCAGGTCAAGCGCGCCGACCGCCGCATCTGGACCAAGTCCGGCATCATGGTCGGCCTCGGTGAAACTGACGACGAGGTCCGCTGGCTGATGGACGATCTGCGCGCAGCCGAGGTCGACATCATGACCATCGGGCAATACCTCCGGCCGAGCCTGGAACACCACGACATCATCCGCTTCGTCGACCCCGCGCAGTTCGTCCGCTACGAGGAATGGGGCAAGCAGGCCGGATTCGCCTACGTGGCGGCGGGACCGTACGTGCGTTCGAGCTATTTCGCCGAACAGGTGCTGGAAGGCGCGGTCGATCTCGGCGGCCGGCACTCATAGACAGCCGATCGCGCGCCACCCGCAGCCGGCAAAGGACGGACGTCGCCCATCACAGCACGTCGATCGGGGCGGTCAGCAGGCAGTACGTCCCGTTTGCCCCCGAAGCCTGACGGATGCCCTTCCAAGGCGGCGAGGCGACCGCATCGATCGGAGGCGTGGCTCCGGGATCGATGCTCCAGAGGACATCCCCTTCGGCATTGCGATTGGCTGTCTGCTCGATCTGCGCCCACAGCGAGGCGAGCGCAGCGGGACGTTGCGCAGGCAGGCCCAGGTCGCTGGCCACGAAGCCCGCTGGAGCGGTTGGGCCGACCGCCCCCACGCAGAGCAGCAACGAACAGGAACGGCCGTACCGTTCGATGACGTGCCGCCACTGGTTGTCGAATTGCGCGCTCGGTGGCATCGCTTCGCCGATATTCGGCCCGTACTGGTAGAACGCGTAGGCGACGACCAGCGGCTCCCCCCAACGATCGTTCCACACCGCACCGCTGGAGCGGTCGCCTGCGTACGCAGCCGCATCGCTCAGCACCCCAGCCGCGACCAGCAGTTCCAGCGAGTTGGCGGACCGCAGATCGGCGAGCGCGAAGGCGGCGGGAGGATCGTCGACCGGCAGGCTGTTGCCCGCGGCGGTGAAGCGCAGGCGACTTTGTCCGACCGGGAAGCGAAGATGGTAGGGCTGGGTGTAATCGAGCCAGCTTCCCTCGGCCGGATTGAGCCTTCCCGCGGCCAGCCCGAACCGCGCTACGCCTCCAAGACCGGCTCTCCGCTGGATGACTTCGCTGGCCAGGGCATTGCCATCGCCCAGCGCCTGCAGGCCGGCGATGACACCCTGCATCCGTTGACTGGTCCCCGCTGCCCGCGCGGTCCTGGACGTGCTCAGCGCCAACGGCAGCAGCAAGCCGACGAGCAGGACGATGATGCTCAGGACGACTAGGACCTCGATCAAGGTCACGGCGGTTCGTCCCGGCCCGGGACGGCGCATCCCTGCCGCCGCTGGCCCGCCGCATTGCCCGGAAAGATCGCTCACCATCGCGGCGGCTCGCGATCGAGTCGTTGGATCCAGCGGATGGACCCGAAATGTCCGCCGACCGGGCTGTAGGACCAGGTCACATCGGGCGGGTTGGGCGCAAGGTAGGTTTCCGAGGCGGTGACGCCCGCCCTGGTCGATTGGTTTTCCCAGAGCGAATCCTGGGTGTTGTCGCCGAGGAACGGCGTCCATTCCACGCGATACCAGTAGATGCGCTCATCCGACCGAGCGAGGTCGAACAACCGCTGATCGAAGAACAGGCCAGGGTACACCACCTGGGCTTCGCTGAAGTCACGGCATGCCAGCGTCGCCCCCGAACCGCAGGCGACCACGAACACCGAGACGTTCGGGTAGGTTCCCTGGTTGATGTCGATGGTGTCGTAATACGGGTCTTCGTAGTTCGCATCATCCACCCCATTGTGATCCCTGGGGTCCTCGCGGTAGACCCGGAACCACCCCTGCTCGCGTGTAGCGATGCGCGGCGTCGGATCGCCGTCCCTGAATGCTGGGTAACGCACTGCCGGCAACGGCAGCGTTTCGCCAGCGATCGCGATGGCCGGCACCGGGTCCGGTCGGCTGAAATCCCCGATCCGATGGATGCTGTTGGCGCCGTAGTCGTTCGCGAAGGCGACTCCATTCTTGTCGATGATCCTCCCCGTGCCGTCGGCGGAATCCTGGTATCCGCCATCTGGGATCGGCTCCCCGGCCGCGACTATCATGATCGGATTCGGAGCGGTCAGCGGCTTGATCGCGTACGGTGGCCGCTCCATGACGTACATCGGGCAGCGGGCGATCGATCCCGGAGCCGGCCACGGGTCGTTCGCGGCCCAGGTCAACGCGCCGTTGGGCAGACTGCGGACCGGACCGAGGGTTCGCGGGCCGGGCGAATGGTCGCGGACATCGTTCCAGCCGAAGGTCTCCTTCCCCCAACCGATCCGCGAGCATTCGCAGACGTAGGACATCGCCGCGACCAGCATAACCCGCGCCTGGGCATCCTTGAGCACATCGCCGGCCTGCTGGGCATCGCCGCGCATGCGCATCAGGAAGGCGAGGCCCATGCTCAGCATGAGCATGGCCAGTCCGGACACGACGATCAGCGTCGAAGCCTGACGTTGGGCGTTCACCGGTCGATCCTCGTCGACGGAGGATTCCAATGCGGCCAGTCGCGCTGCTGGCGCGCGCCGCGCAGGGTCGTTCCGATGAAGAGGTCGTTCTGGTAGGTGCGTTCGCCGGTGCGCTCGTCGAGGACTTCGAGTTGCAGCTGCGGAAGGCGTCCCCCCTGCTTCTCGATGCGCATCAGGCCACCACGGATCTTGGGCCAGCCCATCGGGCGCAGGCGCAGATCCGGCGTGCAGGCGAGGTAGTCGGGCACCTGGGCCGGCCAACGCGCATCGACCATCGGCAAGGTCGATCTGGCGATCTCGTTGAAGCGTTCGGTGTTGCCGGCCATCCACGAACGGCAGGGCGCGGATCCGATCATGCGCCAGTGCAGGCTGGTGAAGCGCCCGCCCATGTAGGCTGGGTCCTCCCACGGGGAAGCCATGCAGTTGGCCAGGAGCTTGTAAGGTGCGCACCCATACTTGTATTCGTACTCCTGCCCTGGCAGACCCAGGGTGAACGGCCCCACCGGATCGCCGAAGCTGTTGCGATACGTGCCGGATCCATCCCGAGCGGTGATGTACCACCAGTATGTCGGAGCGGGCATGTACTCAGCCATGCCATACATGCCCAGCCGATTGAAAATGGCGTCCATCTGCTGGTGATTCCAGGCCAACGCTGGATCCGGGTCGTCGAGCCGGGATACGATCGAATAATCGCCATGGACGAGCCGGTGGCGCGAACCGGGCCCCCGTTGCCAGGTGCGCGGGTCCGCCACATCCCAATTCCAATAGGCATCAGGGAGATCGATGGGGACGAGGATGTTGCCGTTGCAACCGTCCCCCGTTCCACCGTTGAGGTTGCGTTGCGGCTGACGGGCGGCATTGAACGGATCATCGACCGACCACCAGAAATCCACTTCGTCAGCTGCAGCGAGATAGGCCTCGCGCACCGCCTGGTTGGTGCGCGACATGCGTTCGCAGAGCGCGACCACCCGTGCGGTGAGGGTGAACGCGGCCACGGCGGCGGCGACCACCGCGATCGATAGCGGGATCGCGACCAACAGCTCGACCAGGGTCATCCCGCGGCGGGCATCAGCGAGCGATGACATAGCCCCTCGGATCGTACATGTTGAAGCGGGCGATGGTCTGAGCGCGGAGGCGGACGGATTTCTTGAGCGGACCGCGGTCGTAGGTCCCATTGAAGTTGCGGTCGGCGCCGTATCGGCCGAAGTAGGCCATCGGCGTGGTCGTCGTCATGTGCAGACCGGGATTCCAATTGACGGTGCTGATCCGCGCAGCATCGAGCCAAACCAAGTTCCATTCCGGCGCTTGGCGCTGGCTCCACAGGCAGTGCTGGAAACCGGCGCTACCATTCGGGCTCGGGTAATAATTCAGCTGCGAGCTGTCGAGGTGATGCGACGGCACTTCCTCTGCGTCCTCATATCCCATCCAGTCGACCGCCCAGACCACCAGTTGCCGACAGCGTTCAGCCGGCTGGAAGGGCGCCGTCGCATTCCAATGCCCCGGATCCTGGTTGGTGATCGGGTTGTTCCCGGTCCAGGAGGAATACGGCGGGCTGGCTGCGGCCCCCGATCCCTGGACCGACGACCAGCTGCTCGGTAAGCGTACCGGGCGTTCGCTGAGCACGGGCCAGCACTTCCACAAGGGGTCGGCGCTGCGCCTGATCGGGTACGCAGTCGACGTCGCCGGCGACGCGAAGAGGTCGTACGCGAGCAGGGGAACATCGGTCATCAGCACGTGGAAACCCGGCCTGGGCGTGCGGCAATCGTCCGGCCGCTCGAGCTTGGCGAACATCAGGAAGCGCATCATCCATTCGTGGTCGATGCGAGCCTGGCTTTCGGCAGCTGGAGTGGCGGTGCCGAAGCTCGCCTGGATCACCGATGCGTGGGCGTGGTTGCGCAACGCCAGGCAGGCGACGGCCAGAGGCCTGCCGGGATTGGTCGTTTCCCACAGAACGGGATCCGCGACTCCGGCGAGCGGGACAACGAATCCGAGATCAACAGCGAGGACGGTCGAGGTCGCGAGATAGGTGGCATCGATAGCGGCCGGAGTCGAGTAATCCGGTGCCGGCGGGAATGGGATGCCTTCCGCCGCCCAGACCGAACGTTCCCAGGGCATCCCCAGCCCCGGTTGGTGCTGGATGTACGGCCAGGCGATCTGCGGGTGATGCCTGAGCAGGTTCTGCTGCGGCAGGCCGCGGAAGGCGAACACCAGCCTGCGTATCGAAGCATCCGCGTAACTGATCCCCTCCATGGTCGGCGTGCCGCCATCCATCGGCGCCACGCCGAAGGTCGGCGGATAGAAGATCGAACCCCCTTCGTCCAGCACGCTGGCGATCTCGTCGCCGTCGCTGTCGATACGCCGCGCGATGTCGGTCGGCACGGCGATGCCGATCCCATCGAAGATGGAGTTCGCGTAGACGTGCAGGTCCGGCGAGAAGGTGGTCGCGTTGATGGCCGCGCTGTCGGCCAGCGACCCGCCTTCGTTGTAGGAACTGGTCTGCCGGATGGTGGCCGGACCGACGATCGTGCTGGCGATGGTCAAGGCCTTGCCCGCGGCGATCAGCTGGAAACGCGTCGCCTGCTGCGCCTGGATCCCGCTCGGCAACAGTAGCAACAGCGAGGTCACAGCGATGGCCATGATCAGCAGACTGATGCCGACTTCGAAGAGGGTGAATCCCTGGCGGGTGATCATGGTCACAGCCCGGCGACCGGGCATGACGCCAGGGCCCCCGAAGAGTAGACGGCGATGGCCTGGGACTGGCGCTGGTCTGGGGAGCGCAGGGACAACGCTTCTGCCACGTGCACGACGCCGTCGGTGATGTTGGCTGCGGCCATGTCGACTGCGGATACGCCGACGAATACCGGCGCGAGCGTCGCCACGGTGCTCACCGCGAGCCGGCCGTTTCCATTGTCGTAGATCCAGGAGACCTCAGCACCCACCGGCAAAGGCGATGCGACAGCGTGGGTCGCACCCTGATAGATCACCGCCGAAGGGCCGAGCATGGCCACCTTCAGCGGCTGCCCATCGGTGGCGACGGCGAGGTCGCCCCAGGTCGACGCTGGACCGTAGGTGAT
The DNA here is from genome assembly GCA_013816645.1 of Planctomycetota bacterium. Lineage (GTDB taxonomy): Bacteria > Planctomycetota > UBA11346 > UBA11346 > UBA11346 > JACDEC01. The sequence continues at coordinate 9,002 of JACDEC010000002.1, read as the reverse complement.
GGCGACGCGCACATCGTCGACGTCGCGCAGGATGACGACCCCGTAGCGATCGCTCGAAGCCGAAACCCTGGAGCCGCGTGCGAGCATCTGCGCTTGGCGAGCGACATCCTCGAGGTGCGCCACCGCTTGGCCGAATGCGGCTCGACGCAGCATCGGCAAGGTGACGATCGCGCCGGTCGACGCCAGGATGAGGATGATCGAGATGACGACCGCCAATTCGGTGGCGGTGAAGCCGGCGCGGCAGATCGGGCGGACCGGTCCGTGGGCACCCAACTGAGTCGGCGTCATCCACCAGTCCATCAGGGCTCCCTACTTCGGCGTGGGTGGGCTGCTGTACCCGCGCAGGGTTGCGTAACGCTGCGAAGCCTAAAGATGGACCACGAGTATCAACGTGAAACTTTGTTTGTTTCACGTGAATTCTATGGGTTAGTGATCCACGGCCCGAGGCTACGCGGATCGCTGCGCCGCACCTGTTGCGACCGACACGACTTTCACCCGAATCGCTGACCTTTGCGCCCGATGACACTCCGCAGACCGGTGATTCCCAACAGGCCTGCCATGGAAATCAAAGCACGCTCCCGCTACAGGGACGCCGGCTCGGCACTTCGACCGGATCCGGACTCAGGCGTCGTGCATGACGACCATCTGATGGCAGGAGAAGCGGTCGACGGTGATAGTGACCACCCCCCGCTCCTGGAGGAAGGGCACTTCGCGCCCCTGCGGCTCGAAGGTCACCCGCCCGATTCGACGGGTGACGCGGACTGCTATGCGCAGATCCGTCAGGTCGGGCAGGTCGTCGATGACCTGGGTGGCGTGCACCGCGTTGGCTCCGACTCCGTGGGTCTGGTGCGGTGCGCCGCGCGTCACCAGCGGCGCGTAGAGCAGGTGGACCACAGATCGCTTCAGTCCGGATTGCCGGGTCATGGTGACCCGCGCGGTCGACGGCAGGTTGCCGGCGAATGATTCGCCACCCGCGAGTAGCGAGCGCAGGAGGCGATGGGCGAATTCTCGATAGGCCACCGCCCCCCATTGGGCGTAGCAGGTGAAGATCCGGAACGGCAGGTAGGTGATCGCCCCGCTGCGCACCCCGCAGGCATATCCGTTGGATGACGGCTGCGCCGGCGCGTGCTGATGCGAGCAGAAGTGCCGCCAGGTGCGGTTGAAGTACAGGTCGTGGACCACGCCCAGGGGGGTGCCGCTGGTGACGCGCAGATTCTGGGCGCGATCGTACATGATGATCGGCGAATCGACCAGCGGCGGCCGCAGTCCGGTTGCTGGCAAGATGTAATGGTGCTCGAAGGTGCTGGTGCCGCAGAGGTCGGCGCCGATCTCGAACAGCGGCCGCAGTTGCGTGTCCAAGCCGCTGGTCCCGGTGAGCAGGAGCTGGCCGCCCTGGGCCACGAACACGTCGAGCTTGGCCTTAAGACGGGCATCGATGACGACCTCGTCAGGCAAGATGAGCAGCCGGTAGGGCTCGAAGGCCATCTCGGCGTCGATCAGGTCGAACAGGAAATGGCCTTCGAGGAGCAGACGGCACGCGCCCGTGTCCGCGTCATCCTCGCGCGGGTGGGCGGGATTGACCGCGGTGCTCGACAGCACGCCGATGTCGACGACATGCTCGGCGCCAACGCACCACGGCTCCTTGGCGGCGACCTCGCGATAGGCCTGGCCGATGATCCGATAGGTCGATTCGTCGAGTCGCCCGTCGGGATGCAGCTGATCGCCGATGCTGCAGCGGGCGCCATGCGCGAGCATCGCCGCGCATTCGTAACGCAGGGCGTTGGCGGTCTTGAAGCCGCCGAATTCTCCCCAGCTGGTGTGGAACTTGCCGGTCATGCCCAGGAAGGGCATGCCCACGCGCCGCGCGTAGGATGCGGACATCGGGAAATGGTCGTACCCCCAACCCCAGGTCGGCAGGCTCTCGATCTCGAGATGGGTGACGTAGCCGAAGAACTCGCGCTTCCCGCGGCCGATGTGGCCGCTGTTCTGGAAGATCGGCATGGTCGGATGCACCGCGCGCAGGGCCGCGAGGACCCGACGGTAGTACTCGTCGAGGACCAGGTCGCCATTGCGCTGGCGATCGGCGGGTTTGGTCGGATCGAGATCCCGCGCGACCATGCTGCGCAGGCACCAGCGGCAGCAGCAGTCGATGTTATGGATGATGTCCAACCACAGCCCATCGGCGTCCGGGTAGCTGGTCGCCAGTTCCTGGACCTGGGCGCACACCCGGTCGAGGTAGGGCGTGTTGAAGCACAGGTTGTGGAAGCCCGGCGACGTGGTCTTGGTCGCCCACCCGTACAGCCAGCCCCCCTCGGCCATGCAGCGCCACTCCGGGTGCTGATCGGCCACCAGGTTGTTCACGCCGACGGTCATGTAGAGGACCGCTTTGATCCCGACCTCCTTGCAGGCGTCGTACTGGGCACGCATCAAGTCGAAAGGGAGATGCGGATGGCGCGGCCCGATCTGCGAATCGTAGTACGACCAGCCGTGATGGCAGGTGGCGAAGATGTTGACCGAATCCACTGCGGCCTCGGTCAGGACCTTCTGCCAATGCCGTGGATCCCATTGTTCGGCGATGCCCGGGATCGCCTCCGAGGTGTGGAAGTCGAGGTGGATCTGGCGGAAGCGCAGAGAGTGCATGCGACGACCCCTGTTTCCGCTGCCCTGATTTCGGCGGCTATTGTTTCACGTTAATATATGAGGTTTTCTCTCGGTCAACGACCGTACCCATCCCCCGGAACCGCGCTACGACGCGCGAGCTAGTGTCCTGTATCAGAAATGTCTTTCAGATGTCGCCGGCCCCGGTGGTCGGATGCAAGGCGCGCGAATCGCGGCGATAGCAGCGCTATCGCAAGATTCGCGCAACGCCGCAGACGGCCGCCGCGGCCAAGACAAATGGAAGATATTTCTGATACAGGACACTAGCAATCTCCACGTGGATGGGCCCAGGTCCCGGCCATTTGCCGTGAAGGCGACTGGTCGACTCAACCTTCGGTCGGCGCGCCGGCCACGCTGTCGCGCCGAGTGAGCACCGGCGGGAACCAGGTGACGCCGGTGGCCACCTCCTCGCCGCGCAGCAGGGCAGCCAAGCGATCGAGCGCGCTTTCCACTATCGACGCGTCGTCGGATTCGACGCTGGCAAGCGCAGGGACATTGCGCATCGCCTCGATGCCGCGGACGAAGGAGACGATGCTCAGGTCGCGTGGGACCTCGAGGCCGAGCTGGGAAGCCATCAGGACGACGTCGCGCCCGACATGTCCCTGGCACAGGAAGGCGGTGGGTCGGTCGGCGCGCTGGAGCAGGCCTCGAGCCCATCCCGCCTGTTCCAGGGCGAGCTCGGCCGCCGGCCGCTCGTCGAAGGAGGCCGCGAAGGACGCATGCGGGAGACTCAGCCGATGCTTGCGCAGGGCGACCCGGAAGGCGTCGAGCTTCAGCTTATGCGTGGCGTAGCACGACGGTCCCACGCAGATGGCGATACGACGGTGGCCGAGGCCGACCAGCATATCCATCGCCTCGGTCACGCCGGCGCCCGGATCCTCCTGGACCGAGTGGGGGCCCGGCTCCCCGATGCTGACCCAGGGATAGATGCGCTGACGGGCGAGCCATTCGCGCAACCGCCCATCGACGAAGCCTCCGACGATCACTCCGTCGACGAAGCCACCCCCGAGGCACTGCGGCGGCTGGAACGGCCCGTCCGCCGGGCAATGGAAGAATTCGACCATTTGCCGTTGGCTGCGCTGTTGGGTGCAGGCGAGGAATCGGGTGAGGATCGGCGCCGAGAAACCCGACTCGGCGATGAGGTGCGGATTGACGCCTTCGAGCAGCAGCCCGATCCAACCGGTCCGGCTCGAGCGCAGCATCTGCGCCGCCGCGCGCGGCTGGTAGCCGAGCTGCTGGGCGATGCGCTGGATCTGTTGGGTGCGCTTGGCGCTGATGCGCGGGGAGCCGCGCAATGCCAACGACACCGTTGTGTGGGAGACGCCGGCCCGATCCGCGACGTCGACCAGCGTCGGATTGCGTCCGGGAGCCCGAGGGGCCTTATCGCGCGCTGCCATGTGGCTCCCTCTACCTGTTGTGCACCGTCGAAGCTTCAGTCACACGTGAATCTCATGGTCGTTGTAGCCTCCAGACGGACTCCATCAAGTCTGGCCACCAAGCAACGGGATCGAGCATCATGACGTCAGTCCGCGCGAGTGCGCTCCTGCTGCTGACGATGATGGCGGCGGGCGCCGCCGAAGAACCATTGCCCAAAGCCGTCCTCGAGCAGATCGAGGCTTCGAAGCCGGCGCTCGACAAGGCGTTCAGCGACTACCGCAAGAAAGTCATCGACGAGAACAACAAACTGGTCGCCTTGATCCAGAAGGCGATGGAGAAGAGCACCAAGGCCGGGAAGCTCGACGAAGCCATCGCCTTGAAGAGCGCCCTGGAAAAGGCCCGCAATGGCGACCTGCTCCGCGACTACCTCGAGCCCACCACCGCCGATCTGATCGGTGGCGTTGGCGGTGAGCCGCGCGCCGGCGCCATCGCTTCGGTCACGCTCTCGACCAACGACCCGATCGCGGAGCTGGCGGTCAACAAGCCGGTGTACGACAACCGTGACTACCTGATCAGCGAGGTTCCGAAGGAGTTGCTGGGACTGACCTTCGCCCAGCGTTCCTTCAAGGAACCGGCCGCCTGCACCGTCAAGGTCATCAGCTCGGGCACCCTGTATCTGGCGCTCGGCGTGCCCAATGACGGCAAGGAGTTCGAGGATCAGGGATTCGTCAAGACCGACCTGCAGCTGAAATGCACGACCGGCCCGCTGAGCATCCTCAGGAAGTCGGTGCGCGCCGGCGATTCGATCACCATCTCGGTCATGGCGATCACCAATTCGTTCCCGATCTGGAAGGCCAGGTAGCGCAGCGCAGGATCAGTGCGCAGCGCAGGTCAGTCGCCAGCGCAGGTCAGGCGAAAGCCTGCTCGCAATCGCCGCACACCCAATCCAGGCAGGACCAGGCGTTCCACCGGTCCCCGCCGAGGTCCTCGATCACGGCTTCACCGATCAACGACCCGATCGTCGGTCCTCCGGGTACGTGCGCGACCGGCTGCGAAGCGAGGGCCACCCGACGGTTGTCGCAGCCGCCGGTGTACAGCGAGGCGACCTCGCGCCAATCGGCGCCGAGCATGCGCGCAATCGCCGGCAGGCTCGGATCGACCGGCACGGGTCCGACCGTGGTCTCGACCTCGAGCCAGAAATGCGGGTTGGCGAAGGCGTCGTGTGCGATCACACCGGCCACCAACCGCGCCGGGCGGCCGCGCGCAGCGAAGCGACGCGCCAATTCGCGGGCGCAATCCAGGCAACTGCCGGAGCGCCGGGAATCCGACGCGCGCGCCATTTCTCCACCGGTATGGTGCCGGTACTCGTAGCGGAAGTCGGCGACCAGGCCTTCGACCTCGGCGAGCAGGACGGTGTGCTCCGGCGAACCCTGGCTCAGTGTGCGCCGAGGTCGGAGTTCGAGGTCGACGCAGCCGTTGAGCGTCTCTTCGCCGCGATCCGAGCGCACGAGCCAGTGCGCGCCGGCGGGCAAACCCCGACCGCCCAACCCGTCATCGGCGAGCACGCGCTGCCAGGGCGTCGCCAAGGGACGCGGCAGGAAGCGGTCGATCCGTCGAGCCTGCACCGGCAGGTGCAGCCGATGCGTCCGGTGCCAGCGCACGCGACGCGGTGCGACCTCGCCGCCGAGGAAGCCCGCGAAGACCACGAGGTAGCCGCGCCAGGCCCTGGCCAGGACCGGGCAGTCCGCGAGACGGTGCCAGGTGACCCAATTGGTGGCCGCGAACGGGTCGATCAATCCGTCGACCAGCGGCAGGCCGTCGTCGACCCAGGCGCGCATCCGTCGCGCGTCGACCGCGAAGCGCTCGGCGACCACCTCCATGGGCGCCGGCCGGTTGGGGTCGGCGATACCGGGCAACAGGAAAGGCATCAACGTCCGGCCATCGGCCCCGCGGTGTCGTCCTTCTCGCGCGCGATGCCGGCGTCCTCGGCGCTATCGTCGTCCTCGTCGTCGAGCACGCCGCGACCCCTCCGCCACTGCTGGAACATCGCGTAGACGCCATACAGCAATCCGCCGGCGAGGTAGCCGGTGGTGACCAGCGCCAAGGTGATGGCGTAGTCCCAGACCAACGCTGCGCACAGCAGCAGCAGGATGATCATCTTGCGGAAGCTCATGCGCCCGAGCAGCGTGTTGCCGAAGTGCGGGAAGCGCAGCGTGCTGACCATGGTCAAGGCTGAAACCATGCCGATGCCGACCAGGAACCAGCGGAACGCATCGAGGTCGCCGAGGCCGTGGTAGGTCTCGCCGATCATCAGTGGCGAACCGATCCAGCCGCGGAACTCCTCGCTCTTCTGGTGGAGGATGATCCACGAGCACACCACCGCCGCGGCGCCCGGCGAAGGCAGCCCGCGGAAGTACGGCGTCGCCTCGTCGCTGTGCTCGACGTTGTAGCGCGCCAGGCGGATCGCGGCCATCACCGGGTAGAACACCGCGCAGAACCACAGCAGCCGTTCGCCGTAGCCGAACACCGCGGGGTGGCCGAGCATCAGCCGGTGCATGAGGATCGCCGGGGCGACGCCGAAGCTGACCACGTCGGACAGGCTGTCGAGCTCGGCGCCGAACGCGCCGTCGGTGCCGGTCATGCGCGCGACCTTGCCGTCGAGCATGTCGCAGATCATGGCGATGAAGACCATGATCGCGCCGGGCAACAGCTGATCGTTGGCCGCGAAGAGGATGGCGGTGAGCCCGCTCGCCAGGTTGCCGGCGGTCAGCAGCGTCGGCAGCACCGGCAGCGTCTTGAGCCTGCGGATGCGCTTGCGGAACTCGGCGTTCATACGCCCTCCGGGCACGCGCCGGGTATCCGACCCCCTACCCGGTGGCCCCCGTCCCGGCTCATGGCGTCGGCGCCAGTTCGACGAGGATGGTCTCGCCGCACTTGACCCGCTGGCCGATGACGACCTTGAGCTCGAAGGCGCGCGACTTGGGGATCCACAGCTCGGTGCGGCTGCCGAATTTGATCATGCCGAAGAGTTCGCCGCGGTGCAGGCGGTCGCCCGGTCCGAGGATGCAGATGATGCGGCGCGCGATCAAGCCGGACAGCTGGGTGACCAGCAACTTCAGCCCGGGCGCCACCGCCGGATCGACGGCGATGCCGAGGATGTTGGCTTCGTTCTGGTGGGTGACGTCGGGGTGGCGCGCGTCGAGGAACTTGCCCGGGCGGTACTGGGCGAACTCGATGGTGCCGACTACCGGCGAGCGGTTGACGTGCACGTCGAAGACCGACAGGAAGATGCCGATACGCACGCAGCGCTCGCCGACGTAGAGCGGCTCGTCCGACTCGGTGATGTCAGACACCACCCCGTCCGCGGGCGAGGTCAGACAGCGCTCGTGGCCCTGCGGCACGCGCTTGGGATTGCGGAAGAAGGCCAGGGTGAAGAGCCAGAGGAAAGCGGCGACGGCGATGCCCAGCCACTGGGCGACGCCGGACGGAAGCAGCCACACCGCCCAGGCCAGCACCAGCCCCGAGGTGATCAGGGTCGGGAAGCCCCAGCGCGCGATGGTCACAGGATGACTCCAGTGCGATGCAGGGTCAGGGTCACCGCGCACAGCAGCGCCGCCGCGACCAGCGACGAGCGCCACAGGGTGCCGACGATCTGGTACCAGGCGGCCAGCCAGACCACCACCACGACCACCAGCAGCTTGGCGATGGCGTCCGCGTCGTCGTGCAGCGCGACTGCGGCCGCGATGCCGATGTAGCCGAGCAGCCGATAGATCTTCCCCCAGCAGGGGTTGCGGGCATAGAAGCTGCCCACGTCGACATGGGGGGCGTCGCGGTAAACCATCGGCGCATGCTCTAGCGGTCCAGCTAGTTGGGAAGAGGGTTCGCCGCTGCCGTCAACGTGCCCGGCCCCATGGCCAACTACCGCTAGTGGATGGTCAGCGCCAGGCGGACCCCGCAGATCACATAGGCCTGCTTGCGCACGCTCTCGCGGCGCGCCCAGGTTGCGAAGCGTTCGAATTGGCGGTCGGCGCGGTTGCCGCCCATGATCGTCGCCAGCGTGGCGTCCGGGGCCGACACCTCGACGTACTCCGAGAGCGATCCGGCGAGGTCGAACACGCCCTGCACCGAACGGTCCGAGGGGAAGCTGCCGCCCGGAGGCAGAATCCCGGAGAACTTCGCAGCGCCGACGAACGAACAGCACAGTCCGGGGTCGCCGCGGTCGCCCCAGGGATAGGTGCGCCCGTCGCCCCCCTGCGCGGCCATCGTCCATTCGAGGCGCGTCGGCAGCCGCCACGGCAGTTGATCGCGTTCGGCGCGCCAGCGCGCGTAGGCCACGGCATCGTCGTGGCTGATCGACGATACGGGTAGGCGTGGATCGATGGCCGTGCCGTCGCGCGTCTCGAGCACGAACGTGCCGAGCTTGCCCGGTACGCCGTTCTGCCGCCAGAGCACCGGCAGGTCGGCGCTGACGCTTTCGCGCGGAACCAGGATCCATTGGCCATCGCGGTAGGCGTCGGCGATCAGGCGGCGGTTGGGCAGGGCGTTGACGAACTCCAGCCATTCGGCGCAGGACACTTCGCGTTCGAGCATCCCGAAGTGTCCGACCGGATTCGACGTGGCCCGCCCATCGACGCGCGCCATGCCGGCGGGGATATAGCGGACGCCCTTGGGCAATGCGGACGGAGCAGGCAGCGCGAGCACGCAGCGGCCACCGCGTTCGATGCGCAGCGCGCGGGTCGCGCCCGCGCCGTTGTCGGCGAGGTAGCGACCCGCGGGCAATTCGCGTTCGCTGCCGGGTTCGACCGCGAATTCCTCGCCTTCCGCGGCATCGGTGCGGTCGGGGTGGGCGACGATCCGGCGAAGGCGCACGACCTGCGATCCCGGGTCGACCGCGAGGGTGCCCAGCCCTCCGAGGACCTGGCGGTGGCTGCCATCGTCGTAGATCAGCCCTTGGGCTTGCGCGGCCG
>JACDEC010000246.1 GCA_013816645.1 Planctomycetota bacterium | reverse complement strand
TACCAGCCCCGATCCGGCCGTGGGGTAGTCATCGCTGGAGAAGGCGATCGTCACCGACCCCGACCAATGATGCGGATGGCAGCCGCTCAGCAGCAGGACCGCTAACGTAGCGAAACCGAGCAGGGCACGCGTAGCCATGGCGACCAGTCTAGCGCCCGCCGATGAGACGACGATGAATGCCTCGATCGTTCTGGGCTACGAGCCCTGGGCTGCTCGCACGGTGTTCAGCGCGGCTTGTCGACCCGGGCGTGCGGATGCGCGACGGCGGCCTCGAGGACTTCATCCTGACGCTCCTCCATCTCGTCGCCGAGATCAGCGCGCTCTTCAGCCGACAGCAGGCGCAGCGCTTTTGGGAAGAGATCCTCCTCCTCGTCCTCGAGATGGTGCTCGAGGTTCTCCTTGAGCACGTGCGCCTTGGCGGACCAGGCTTCGTCTTCGAACGACAAGGTCTCGAGTTCGTCGAGCAGCACGTCGATGACGTGGTGTTCCTCGTAGCTGTGCGCGACGATGTCCTCGGCGGAACGGTGCTCGGCCATCGTCGGATAGAGGATCTCCTCCTCGATAGTCTCGTGCGCCACCAACTCGGCCTTGAGCGAGTGGAAGAGCGCGGAGCGCGCTTTGATCGCGCGATCCGAGGTCTCTTCCAGCTTCTCGAGCAAGGCGCGGAACTGGTCGTGGTCACGCTTCAGCAGTTGGATCGCATCCATTCCATTTCTCCCCGGCGCGATGGCCGTAGCGAACAGGATGCCTGGGCGAACCCAGTGATCGAGCGGAACCGGCGAGCATTCAACGCCTTGGTGCCCGGAAACGCGGACTTGGCCGCGGTTTCAGCGCCGATACGGCCTCCACGCCGCTGAACTGGGCGCCGACGTGCAGCTGAGCCCGAACACACCGGCGGCGCCGACCAGGGTGATGGGGCTGTTCGCGGTGGTCGCTGGACCAGCGGTATAAATGTTGCCCGCCTGGTTGATGACGAACTGACGGCGGCCCTGATTGATGTCGACGGGACGGGCACCGACCGCCCACGCCATCTCCTCGGATCCCGCGGTGGTGACCGGATCCTGGAAGACGTAGCCGCTGATGACCGGGTTCGAGCCATTGAAGGTCGGCGCCAGCAGGTTGAGCGTGATGCCATTGATCGGCATCTGTCCGCTCAAGGTGAGGTAGACCTCGGGCTCAGGCGGATTATTCACGGCAGCGTATTCGCCCAGACCATTGTTGTTGTCGTCGAGATAACCACCCGCTTGGAACTGCACCTGGGCCGGCAGCAGCCCGCTCTTCAGCGCCGCCGCTGCCGCATTCTCCTGCGCGGTCACCCGCGATTCGAGCAGGTTGGGGATCGCGATCGCCGCGATGATGGCGATGATCGCGATGACGATCATCAGTTCGATGAGGGTGAAGCCATGGTGCATGGGGGCTCGTACGGTGTTGCCCGTAGATAGCTCAAAAACGCGTGCCCATCAAGCCGCAGAGCGCGAATGGGCCCTGCTCAAGGAATGGCGATCCCGGTTGGATTCGAACCAACGACCTCCGGTTTAGGAAACCAGTGCGCTATCCACTACGCTACGGGACCGTGACCCCCAGGATGCCGCGCCAGCCGTCTGCGGCAAGGCGCGCGAGCGCTGCGGCGCCAGGTCTGATGAGAACGACCAAACCCGCAACAAGACGCCGCGTACCATGGGCATGAGCCGTCGCCTTGCCGCCGTGATCCTGCTGGTGATCGTATCCCTGGCCGCGTCCTGGCGCTGCGCTCGCCACGGAGCCTACCAGCCGGCAGCGCCGCATCCGACGGTTCGGGAGGAATCCACCATGGCCGATCCACAGCTGCCCGCGACCGAGGATGAGTGGAAGCGCAAGCTCTCGCCCGAGCAGTACCGCGTCTGTCGCATGGGCGGCACCGAGCGACCGTTCGCCAACGCCTTTTGGAACGAGCATCGCGACGGCGTCTACCGTTGTGCCGCGTGCAACGAGGCGCTGTTCGACGCCAAGGACAAGTTCGATTCCGGCACCGGCTGGCCGAGCTACACCGCGCCGGTGAAGGCCGAAGCGGTGGCGGCGCGCGGGGACGCCAGCCACGGCATGGTGCGCGACGAGGTGGTCTGCCATCGTTGCGGTTCGCATCTCGGTCACGTCTTCGACGACGGCCCGGCGCCGACCGGGATGCGCTACTGCATCAACTCGGCGGCCTTGGAGTTCACCGAGCGCGCCAAGCCGTGACGTCGGCCCGCGTGCGCCGCATGCGTCAGTCGTAGCGCAGCAGCGCGAAGAGCGGGCAGTCCACGCGCTTGGCACCGCCGAGGAAGGCGAGATCGACCAGCACCGCCGCGCCGGCGATGGTCGCGCCGCAGCGGCGCACCAGGCGCATGGCCGCCGCCATCGTCCCGCCGGTGGCCAGGACATCGTCGACCAGCAGGACGCGGTCCTTGGCTGAAACGGCGTCCTCGTGGATCTCGATGCGGTCCTTGCCGTACTCCAGCGAGTAGGATTCCTCGTAGCACTTCCACGGCAGCTTGCCCGGCTTGCGGATCGGCGCGAAGCCGCAACCGAGCGCGATGGCCAACGCGGGCGCGACGATGAAGCCGCGACTCTCGATGCCGATCACCATGGTGATGCGCTCCTTGGCGAAGCGCTCGGCGGTGGTGTCGACGACATATTTGAGCGCACGCCCATCGCTCAGGAGGGGGGTGATGTCTTTGAAGACGATGCCTGGCTTGGGGAAGTCGGGCACATCGCGGATCAGCTTCGTCAGGTCCATGGTCGCTCCGGCGCGGGCACCCTAGGGGCGACCGCCTCCATCACCAGATCACGGTACTATTATAGCAGTAGTGAGACCCGACCCGCCTTGCCAACTTCCGATCGGGGCCTAGCCTGCGCCCTCCCCGAGGAGGCCGCCATGCCCGTTCCGTCGACCTACGTCCTCGCCTGGCTTCCCGGCGGCATCGAATGGGTGGTGATCGGCGGAGTCGCCCTGCTGCTCTTCGGTCGTCGGCTCCCCGAAGTCATGCGCAGCCTCGGTGGCAGCGTCCGTGAATTCAAGAAGGGCATGGATACCGACGAGACCAAGCCCGCAGTACCTGCTCCCACGACTCCGCCGGACGGTTCGGTCAGCCGCAGCGCCGACAATCCCCCCCCCGCGCCCAAGGCCTGATCCATGTCCGAGACCATCGAGAAGCTCGCCCGCGTTCGTTCCTACATCAAGCAGCACAAGCTCGACGGGGTGGTGCTGAGCACCAGGGGCAACTTCGCCTGGCTGTCCGGCGGAGGTGACAACCACATCGTATCGCAGAGCGAATCCGGGTTCGGCGCGCTCGCCGTCACCGCCAAGCAGGCGTTCGTCATCGCCAATCGCATCGAGATCGACCGCATCACCAGCGAAGAGCCGGTGTCGACGTTCACGCCCAAGAGCTTCCCGTGGATCGAGTCGATGCGCTCGGCGCTGCCCAAGCTGCTGAGCGGCAAGAAGTTCGCTTCGGATGAGCCGCAGGTCACCGGCTTCGAGCCGCTGCCCGGCGATTTCATCCAGGATGTGCGCGCGACGCTGGTCGAGAACGAGATCCGCCGCTACAAGTCGCTGGGCCGCGACTGTTCGCTGGTCATGGAGACCGTCGCCCGGCAGATGAACGTCGGCGACAGCGAGCATCAGGTCGAATCGGACATGGCGCGTCACCTGCTCGCGCGCGGCATCCAGCCGCATGTCCTGCTCGTGGCCTTCGACGAACGCATCCTCAAGCACCGCCACCCGACGCCGACCGCCAAGCACCTGCGCAAGCACGCCATGCTGGTGATCTGCGGCGCGCGCGGCGGACTGATCGCCTGCCTCACCCGCTTCATCCACATCGGGCCGGTCGCGTCCGACATCGTCGCCCGCCACGAGGCGGTGTGCCGCGTCGAGGCCGCGATGTGGGCGGCGACCAAGCCGGGAGCGACCTGGGCCGAGGCGCTCAAAGCCGGGCTCGACCAGTACAAGAAGGAAGGCTTCGCCAAGGAGTGGGAGTTGCACCACCAGGGTGGACCAACTGGCTACGCCGGTCGCGACTTCCTGGCCACGCCCGACGAGAAGCGTCCGATCCTCGATCGTCAGGCGATCGCCTGGAACCCGTCGATCACCGGCGCCAAGACTGAGGACACCTACGTGCTCGACGGCGACAAGCGCCACGTCGTCACCGCGTGCTCCGACAACTGGCCGACCGTCAAGGTCAGCGTCCCCGGGCTGCAGAATCTGGTGCGTCCGGCCATCCTGGTGCGCTGATGCTGGGCCGGACCGCTTGGCATGCCGTGCTGATGGCGGCCGCGCTGGCGCTGAGTGGCTGCCTTCCCAAGGACCGCGAGCCGGTGCCGGTCATCCAGATCACCGTCCCTGAACATCCCAGCGAATACGTCATCGACGGTCGTCGCCTGTCGGCCGAGGAGGCGCAGGCCGAGTTGCAGATCCTCGCCGACAAGCATCGCCGGCCCACCACCGGGTCGGCGCGCGCCTACGTGCGCGTGTGGCATCATCCGCGCGCCAGCTACGCGCGGGTGGAAACCGTCGTCGGCTGGTGCCAGCGCATGGGACTCGACAAGGTCACCGTGCTCGAGCGCGAAGGCGACCTGCCCGCGGAGGCTGGCGGCAAGCCCTGATGCGCGGTATCGGCTGCCTGTTCCTGCTGGCGATCATCGGCTTCTTCTGCGCCGAGATCTACGGGTACCTCCTGGTCGTCGAGCAGAGCAAGCGCATCTGGGGCACGCCCGACGTGCTCGCACCCTTGCTGGCAATCATCGCCATCAGCTACATCGGTGTGCGCGTCGCCATCCACCACGGACGCAAGCTGCCGATGGAGATGCTCGGCGGCAACGCGGGCACGCGCATGGTCGCGGTGCTCGGCGGCGTGGCGCTGGCCTTCCCCGGATTCATCAGCGATATCATCGGGCTGATCCTGCTGCTGCCGCCGGTGCGCCGGCTGTTCTCGCGCAGCGCCGGCCTGCTCGCCGCCGCGCTCGCCCGCCAGGCGATGTCGCGGGCGATGGGCGGCAAGGGCTTCCCCGGATTTCCCGGCGGGCAGTTCCCCGGCGGCCCGTTTCCCGGCGGCCCGTTTCCCGGTGGCCCGGCTGCTGGGCCATTCCCGGGCATGCAGCCCGACGACCGGCGCTTCTTCCCCAAGCCCACCAAGACCATCGACACCACCGCCGAGCGCGAAGACCCCAAGCCCTGAACCAGGGAGCGGAGCATCCATGCTGAAGCACAACACCTACTTCGAAGGCAAGGTCCAGAGCGTCGGATTCGAACGCAATGGCCGGCGCGCCACCGTGGGCGTGGTCGCCACCGGCGAATTCCACTTCAACACCGACGCGGCCGAGCGCATGACCGTGGTCAGCGGCGAACTGCACGCCCGTCTCGCCGGCGGCGCCTGGATCGTCTACCCCGCTGGGACGTATTTCGAAGTCGCCGCCAAGAGCGGCTTCGACGTCAAGGCCACCGGACCAGCGGCCTATCTCTGCGAATTCCTGTGATGGAGAGTCCGGAAGTCCGGAAGTCCGGAGGTCCGGAAGTCTCGCC
>JACDEC010000245.1:2130-5539 GCA_013816645.1 Planctomycetota bacterium | reverse complement strand
CGGCGACGCCGAGCGGCGCATCGCCGACATGAAGGACCTGCTGCGCCAGGCCCGCGACAGCGTCCTGGCTGCCAAGAAGCGCCAGGTCGACGACCAGGGCGCGCTCACCGCGCTGCGCCAGCAGATCGAAAAGCTCGGCGGGAAGCCGAAGGTCTGATCGGAAGTCCGGAAGTCCGGAAGTCCGGTGATGTCGGGCGCTAGGGTCGTGGACCGATGCGCTCGGTGACCCAGCGTTCGTCGCTGTAGCGCGCGTTGCGGATGGCATCGCGTGCGGCGATCTCCGCCGCGGTCCATTCGCCCGATTCGAGTCTCGCGCCGAGCGCCTCGGCGATGCCGTCGCGCAACGCGGCGGCGGCATCCTCCCAGGAGAGGCCGCAGCCGGAAACCGTCGCGCCATCCCAGGGGTTCGAGGCCAGCTTGAGGCTGCCGTGGATCAGCACGCGCTCGCCGCGCGCGCGGGCGGCACTGCCCAGCAGCTTGCCGCCGCCGTCTGCGACCAGGTCGTCGATGGCCGGGCTGGCGAAACAGCGCGGCTCCTCGCGGTAGTGGCGATCGCCGGCTGCCTGGTCCTGGCGCTGGGGTTGGCTGCCGTGCAGCCGCAGCCGATGGGCGACAGCCGCGTGCAGGAGGGGGTAGAGATCACGAGCCTGGCTCGGGAAGCCGTCGTGGCCGAGCCGACCGACGAGGGCGTAGGTCACCTCATGCTCGTGCCAGATCGCACCCCCACCGGTGATGCGCCTGACCACGGTGCCGCCGGGTCGCATGGACGGGGGCAGGGTGCGGGCGATGGCAGGCCATTCCTGGAAGCAGCCGAGCGACACGGTGGCGGGGTCCCAGCGGTACAGACGCAGGGTCGGGACCGTGGCCGCGGTGAGCAGGGCCTCGTCGCAGGACATCTGCTCGGGTCCATCGCCGCAGGTGGTGGGCAGCAGGCGAGGCATCGGCGCCGTCCGGCTCAGGGCAGGATGCCGAACGGGCACCGTGCGGGTTGGAGGGGCCCTGGCCGCTGGGCCGAGGGAGCATGGGGTGGCCTGACACGGAAGGAGCGTGAAGGCGCATCGGCAACGTACGAACCGGCTGGCTGCTGATCGACAGCCCGCTAGTCGGGGCGGTTGTGCTTTTCGCTGGAACCTTATAACCAGCCGACCGTCTCATCCAAGGCACGCACGTTGCACGGGGCCATCATCATGTCGAAAGAACTGCTCATCGCCGGTGCCATCGTCCTGGTGTGCCTCGGCGTCACCGCCGTCGCCTTCATCCCGCCGAAAGGCGCGCCGACCGCAGCTCCGATCGACATCGCGCGCACCGACACCGGCCTCGGCGAAGAGCCGGCGACTCCATCGCCCCTCGAGACCAACTTCGACCGCAACACCCCGTTGCTGCCACCACCGGGCACGTCCTCGGGGCCGGCCCCGCTCAGCACCTACGATCCGCTCAGCACCACGGGCTCGCCCAGCTTCCCGAATCCGCCTGCGACCCGCGGCCTGCCGCCGGCCCCGAGCAGCGGACCGCTCCCGATGCCGATGTTCGAGCCGATGCCGGTTCCCGCTGGTGGCGACGAAGCCAAGACCCACGTGGTCAAGCGCGGCGAACTGCTCGGCGAGATCAGCCAGAAGTACTACGGAACGACCCGGCAGTGGAAGCGCATCGCCGAGGCCAACAGCGTGAATCCCGAAGACCTGCGTGAAGGCCAGAAACTGGTGATCCCGGTGCTGCCCAAGGCCGCCGCGGCGCCGGCAGTCGACGCTGCGAGCACCGACGTCGCCGCCGGTGGCTACACGGTGCGGGCCAACGACACCTACTACAGCATCGCCAAGCGCGAGCTCGGCGACGCGGGGCGCTACAAGGAGATCCAGCGCCTCAACGGCGACAAGGAGCTCCATCCCGGCATGTCGATAACCCTGCCGGAACGGCGCACCGCCAGCGAACTCGGCAAGCCGGTGCTCGGCGACGCGGATCCGCTCCCGCCCGCCGGCTCGCGCGTGCACACCGTCGCCAAGGACGAGACCCTGGTCGACATCTCGATCGCCTACTTCCGCACCAGCAAGCGCTGGCGCGACATCGTGAAGGCCAATCCGGGCGTCGATCCCGAACGGCTCAAGGTCGGTCAGAAGCTGATCATCCCCGACGCCGGCGCCGCCGCCGCGTCCGCCGGTAGCGTCCCCGACACCGCGAGCACCAGCGGCAGCGACTACGTGATCAAGCGGGGCGATACCTTCGAGACCATCGCCCAGCAGGTCTACGGCGACCGCAAGCAGTGGCGCAAGATCGCCGACGCCAACCAGGGCGTCGATCCCAGCCACCTGCGCATCGGTCAGAAGATCGTGGTTCCCGACGCCCCGGGCGCCGCGCCGCGCGGCGGCGGATTCGAGTCCTTCCCGGCTCCGACCAATGCCGGCGGACCGACCTTCGGTGGCGCGCCCGCTCCCATGCCCGATCGCACCGTCCCGGCCCCGGAGCCGATTGACCCCGCGACCTTCCCGATCTTCGCTCCGAACGAGCTTCCCCCGCCGCCCAGCGACGCTCCCGCGCGCACCGCGCCGAGCGACGCGTCGCCCTTCCCGGGCGCCTCGGGCTCGTCGAACACGAATCCGTCCAGCTCGACGTTCGATGAGACCTGGGGTGCGCCCGGAACCACGGGTTCGACGTTCCCGACCCGCTGACCCCGGTGCGGACTCGCTGGCGACGCCGCGACCGCGCACCCGGATCCGCCTGCGGATCCTCGACCACGATTGCCCTGTCCGAGCGCTTGGCGTAGCGTGGCGATCATGGCCGATGGCGACACCCTGCTGCGCGATCTCGAAACCGTGCTCGCGATCTCGCGGGCGATGGGCTCGGAACGCGACCTCGACCGCCTGCTCGAGCTGATCATCCGTTCGGGTTCCGACCTGATCACCGCTGAGCGCAGTTCGTTGTTCCTGGTCGATCACGAACGGCAGGAGCTGGTCACCAGCATCGCCCAGGGGGCGGAGGCGATCCGTCTGCCGCTCGGCCGCGGCATCGCCGGAGCGGTCGCCAGCAGCGGCGCCACGGTGAACATCCCGCAGGCTTATGGCGATCCGCGCTTCGATCCCGAGAATGATCGGCGCAGCGGCTTCCGCACCCAGAGCATCCTGTGCATGCCGTTGATCACCTACGACGGAACCGTGGTCGGGGTCATCCAGGCGCTGAACAAGCGCGGCGGCGTGTTCACCGCCTATGATGAGCGGATGCTCGGCGCGCTGTGCAGCCAGGCCGCGGTCGCCATCGCCACCGCTCAGCTCATCGCCCGCGATCGCGAGCGTCAGCGCCTCGCCGCCGAACTCGCCATCGCCAGCCGCATCCAGAGCAGCCTGTTGCCCGCTGAACCGCCGACCCTCGCGGGATGGCGGTTCGCCCACTGGGCGCGCCCGTGCGACGAGACCGGCGG
>JACDEC010000245.1:0-2120 GCA_013816645.1 Planctomycetota bacterium | reverse complement strand
CGACTACATGCCGGTCAGTGGCGGGATCGACCTGGTGGTCGGCGACGTCAGCGGCCACGGCATCGGCGCCGCGCTGCTGATGAGCACCGCGCGCGCGTTCCTGCGCGCCCTGCACGTCGGAGGCGCTCCGCCAGGCGAGGTGGTCGGCGGCTTGAACCGCCTGCTCGAGCAGGACATGGCCGACGACACCTTCATGTCGCTGGCGCTCTGTCGGCTGGGTTCTGACGGCAGCGCTTCGTACGTCGCCGCCGGCCACGAGCCGCCGCTCATCCATCGCGCCGCGGGCGACCACGACGTGCTCGACAGCACCGGCTTGCTGCTCGGCCTGCTCGCCGACGAGCGTTATGAATCGCAGGGTCTCCCGCCGCTGGTGCCCGGTGACCTGCTGGTGCTCTACACCGACGGCATGTGGGAATGCCAGGCCCCCGACGGCGAGCAGTTCGGCGTGCAGCGCATGCGCGACGCGGTGGCCCGGCACGCCGCTGGAGGGGCGCCAGCAGTGCGCGATGCCTTGGTCGCCGGGGCGCTCGCCCATCTCGCCGGCAAGCCGCCGCTCGATGACATGACCGTGGTGGTCGCCGAACGCGTGACCGGGTGAAGCCGCCGCCGATCGTCGCCGCGGAACCGCCGGACGGCGGCGAACTGGTGTTCGCGCGGCGCTGGCCATCGCGCGTCGAGCGCAAGCAAGCCATGCTCGACGAATTGGCCGATGTGCTGGTCGGTCGCGGTTGGGTGAGCGATGATGATCGCGAATGGTTGCTGCTCTGCCTCGACGAGGTCCTAGTGAACGCCATGATCCACGGCAACGAGGGCGACCCGGATCTCGACGTCGACGTCGCCATCCACGCCGCGGGCGGGCGTTGGCGCCTGACCGTGTGCGATCGTGGCGATGGATTCCGCGGCGAGGAACTGCCCGATCCCGACGACTCGTCGAGCCTGCTGCTTGAGCATGGCCGCGGCATCCGGATCATGCGCGAATGGCTCGACGACCTCTCCTATTACCGTTCCGGCGCCTGCGCCGCGCTCACCCGGCGTTGCGCCACCTGATCGAAGGGATGCGCTGATGGCGACCTGTGATTTCCTGGTCGTCCAGGCTTACGACGGCATCGTGCTGGCGCGACCCGAGAAGGACCGCCTGCTCGATGCTGCCGCCATCGCCTCGCTCTCGGATGCGCTCATCGCGCTGGTCGACCGCTACCCCCGGATCAGCCTGATCCTGGATCTCGGCGCCGTCCAGGCGCTCTCCTCGGCGATGCTCGGCAAGCTCGTCGCGCTGCACAAGGCGGTGAAGGCGGCGAAGGGACGGATGGCGGTGACTGGGGTCAAGACCTCGATCATGCCACTCTTCACCGTGACCAGGTTGGACAAAGTCTTCGAGTTCTTCCCCGAGGCGCAGGAAGCGTTGCTGCTCTATCGACGCAAGCCGCTCTGACCTTCGCATGCGCGTGACGTTCTCGCCTTTGTCCGCCACGGACGAGACCATCGCCCTGTCGTCGGGCGGTTCGCTGTGGATGCGACGCCTGGACTGGTGGTGCGATGGCGTGCGGCTGCGCCTGCAGGTCATTGGACTCGAGCGCATCGATCTGCCTGAGGCGGAACCCAGCGAGCCGGTGCCCGGCGCCCTCGCCCGGGTGGTGGGTGCGCTGCGCGGAAGCGGCGCACTGCTCGCGCTGCTCGATCCGGCCAGCGCCTTGGGAATGGGACGCGTGCTGTACGCCGAAGGCGTGCGCCTGTTCGGCATCGCCACCCCGGCGGACGAAGCTTGTTGGGACGAGGCGCTGAGCGCCGGACGTCCCATCTACGGCCTGCGCGGCACGATCGCCTGCGAGCTCGTCCGCCCGTCGCCCGCGTCCGCGATCGCCGCGCTCGCCTACGGCGCATTCACCTGCGAGGAGGGACTGTCGCCGACGCTGCTCGAGGAGGACCGCGCCGGCGTGCGTTGGCGGTTCCCGGCCGAGACGGATGCGACCGTCATCATCCGCGGTGGCTTCGAAGCAGCGCGTAGCGCAGGCGCCAGCGGCGAGTGGCGGGACCGCGGCGGCGAAGGGTACGTGCGCGTCGCCTTCGCGTCTCCCGCCGGTCGCTGCTGGACCCAGCCGCGCTTTGTCGCTTGAAGGCAG
>JACDEC010000244.1 GCA_013816645.1 Planctomycetota bacterium | reverse complement strand
CGCCGGGGCCCCACGCGCCTAGTTAGGCGCGTCAGATGGCTTCGCTGCCGCGTTCGCCGGTGCGGATGCGGATGCAGTCCTCGAGCGGCATGATGAAGATCTTGCCGTCGCCGACTTTGCCTTCTTCGCCGGTGCGGCCGGCCTTGATGATGGCCTGGACGGTCGGCTCGACGAATTCGTCGTTCACCGCGATCTGCAGCTTCACTTTGCGCAGCAGGTTGACGGTGTATTCGTGGCCGCGGTAGATTTCGGTGTGGCCCTTCTGGCGGCCGAAGCCCTGGACGTCGCTGATCGTCAGACGGACGACCTCGACTTCGTTGAGGGCCTCCTTGACCGCTTCGAGCTTCGACGGCTGGATGATGGCCTCGATCATCTTCATGGACGTGTTCCTTGGAGTGGCGTGCAGTTGGATTGGGAGGGCGGATGCTAGGTGCTAGCCGCAGGCGGTCCAGGCCGCTGGGCCTGGGCCTGCCCCGATCCGCGCGTGCGGATCAAGGCGTGTGGCCCGCTTCAGGCGGCGTCGTGGTAGCCCTCTTCGCCGTGCTGGGTGAGGTCGAGACCGCGGTCCTCGTCCTCATCCGTCACGCGCAGGCCGACGGTGTACTTGACGATGGTGAGCAGGACCGCCGAGCCGACCCCCGACAGGAGCACGGTGACGACCACCGCCTTGATCTGGTTGAACACGACCGGGTGATCGCCGGAGATGATCTTGTAGTAGAGGATCTGGTTGAGCGCCGGGATGTTCGGGTTCGCGTCCGGGCTGAAGAAGATGCCGGTGGCGATGGCGCCGAAGATGCCGCCGACGCCGTGCACGCCGAAGGCGTCGAGGGCGTCATCGTAGCCCAGGGCGCGCTTGAGGTAGCTGGTCGAGGCGAAGCACAGGGCGCCGGCGATGGCGCCGATGATCAGCGCGCTGCCCGGCTGGACGAATCCGCAGGCGGGCGTGATCGCGACCAGTCCAGCCACCGCGCCCGAGATGGCGCCGAGCATGGTGGGCTTGCCGCGGATGAGCCACTCGGCCAGGGGCCAGGTGATCGCTGCCGCAGCGGCCGCGATGTGGGTGTTGACGAAGGCGAGCACGGCGAGGCCGTTGGCGCCGAGCGCCGATCCCGCGTTGAAGCCGAACCAGCCGACCCACAGCATCGCGGCGCCGATGAAGCTCAGCACCAGGCTGTGCGGCGGCATCGGCTTGTTGGGGAAGCCCTTGCGCTTGCCGAGGAAGATCGCGCACATCAGCGCGGCCACGCCCGAGGAGATGTGGACGACGGTGCCGCCAGCGAAGTCGAAGGCGGCCCACTCGACGGCGCCGAAGCCCCAGTTGAAGAGGCCGGCCTTGCCCCAGACCATGTGCGCCAGGGGCAGGTAGATCAGCACCAGCCACAGGGTGTTGAACAGCAGCATGCCGCTGAACTTGATGCGTTCGGCGTAGGCGCCGCAGATCAGCGCGGGAGTGATGATCGCGAACATCAGCTGGAACATGCAGAAGATGCCGAAGTTGATGGTCGGCGCGTAGTCGTAGCTGATCGGGAAGCGGCTGCCGCTCTCCAGCCAGCCGGCGCTCCAGGCGACGTCCTTGAGCATGACGAAGTCGCTGAGCCCGCCCCAGAAGGCGTTGGCGCCGCCGAAGGCGACCGCGAATCCGAAGGTGCACCAGATCACCGACACCACGCCCATGTGGACGAAGCTGTGCATCAGGGTGCCGAGCACGTTCTTCCGGCGGACCAGGCCGCCGTAGAAGAGCGCCAGGCCGGGAGCGGTCATCAGCAGCACGAGCGCCGAGGCGACGATCAGCCAGGCGTTGTCGCCATTGTTGATCGGCGAGTAGTCCTCGCCCTTGCTCTTGTCGGGCGCGGTGGTGTAGGTGCCGAACCAGCCGGCAGCGGCGGTCGCCTTGGCTTGCGCCAGCGGATCCACGGCCAGGGCCGCGGTGCGTGCCTCGACCAGGGCCGGGTCCTCGGCAGCGGCGGGTTCGGCCGCGGGTTCGACGGCGGCGACGGCGGTGGTCACTGCGGGCGGGGGCGTCAGCGTGGGCTCCTCAGCCCTGAGGACGCCACCGAGCAGCAGGATCGCCGCGCAGGCGCAGAGGACGGAGCGGAACATCAGAGATCCTTTCGTTGAGGGACGGC
This sequence comes from Planctomycetota bacterium, assembly GCA_013816645.1. Lineage (GTDB taxonomy): Bacteria > Planctomycetota > UBA11346 > UBA11346 > UBA11346 > JACDEC01. Next base: position 3,439 of record JACDEC010000244.1, on the reverse strand, counting down.
GGCGCAGAGGGCTGCCGGCCCTAGCGCAAACGCCGGGCCGAGGCTGTTTACGTATGATGCAGTTGTCTTAACATCGTTGCTAGTCGTGTTTTGTAGCTTTGGCGCAGGGCTATGCGGCAATATTGCGACGCTGAGTTTTCGAGCGACTTCAACGATTTCCGCTTAAAATTTGATGCCCCGCCTTGAAATGAGGCGCGCGGTCTGGACATCGGCACAGCGGGACTCGGTGCTCGCGACTGCAGGTGCGATCGCGATCGCACGACGTCTCCCAGTCGTGGCTCGGCGATCAATGGCGTCGACGAAGGGCCTCCGTCGCTGCCGCCCCCCGTTCGCCAACCGCTTGGACCTCAACCGCCTATGACACACATGGCCTGCCCGGCCATGCTGCGACATGGTGGGTTAGGAGGTCGATCCTAGCGTTGCCCGGGCACCGCTTCCCGAAGGACGACTATGGAAACACCGGGCTGGTTGAGGGGGATGATCACCCTATTCGCGATCGCCAGCGCGATCACCTTCGGCGTCTATCTCTGGCGCCACTCGGAAGATGCCGCCTTGATGGAGCACTACGTGCGCCTCCGGCTGGAACGCCAGGCGCTTCAGAACCGGGTGCCCGAACTGGAGAAGGTGCCCCCCGAGGCCGACCGCCAGATCGTCGACAAGCGGGCCAAGATCCAAGCCATGGCCGACGCCGAGGCCCAGATCATCCAGGACGTCGACCGCCTCAAAGGCGACGCCGGCGTCAAAGTCGCCGCCCTGACCAAGGCACTGCAGGACGAGGGTCAGCGCTACCAGCAGCTGCTCGCCGACGCCAGCGCCCGCCGCAATGAACTCAAGCAGGAGGAGGAGCGCGCCCTCGCCCTCGACCGCGACTTCGACGAGCGCCGGCTCAAATCCCGCGAGCAGATCGAATTGCTGTCGCGCGAACTCGAAGGCCTCAAGCGCGAAGCCCGCAAGGCCAATACCGAACGCGAGCGGCGCATCGCCGAACTCAACGCGCGCATCCAGCAGCTCACCCAGCAGCGCGAGCTCAACAGCCGCGAACTGCGCGCCGACGGTCAGGTGCTCTCCAGCCGCGCCACCGATGGCTACCTGGTGGTCGATCGCGGCCAGCAGCAGAATCTGCGCAAGGGCACGCGCTTCACCATCTTCAACCGCCGCGGCGGCCGCAAGGTCGTCAAGGGCGCGATCGAGATCGTCGAAGTCGAAGCCCGCATGTCGATCGCCCGGGTGACCGAGGAACGCGACGCCAACGACCCGATCGTGCCCGGCGACTACATCCACAACCCCGTCTACAGCCCGGACCAGGTCAAGACCTTCGTGATCAAGGGCGACTTCTTCCGCTACAGCGCCGAAGAACTCGCTCGCTTCATCAAGGAGTCGGGCGCCAAGGTCGAGCCCGAGTTGACCACCAACACCGACTACCTGGTCGCCGGCGAGCGTTCGGACGCCGCCCTGCAGCAGGCGACCAAGCTCGGCGTCAGCATCGTCAGCGAGGACCAGCTGCTCGAGTTCGTGCGCTACACCCCGAAATTCGCGGTGCGCGACGGCATGGTGTTCGTGCTCAAGGGCAAGTTCACCAAGGTCGGCCGCGGCGCGATCGAGGACTTCATCGAGAAGAACGGCGGCAAGATCGAGGGCAGCGTGCGCAATGGCACCCATGTCCTGGTCGTGGGCGAAGGCGCGGTCGACGAGATCGCGACGGCGCGGTCGCTGGGCGTGACCGTCGTCGACCAGAGCCAGTTCGCGAATCTCGCGCACTGATCCGTGACGCAACAGCAGATGGTTGAACAACCGAAGCGGAGGTAGCAGTGGCCCGAGGCATGACCAATCCGATGTCGCTTACCGCGATGGCGATCCTGATCATCACCACCCTGGTGTTCGTGCTCCTGATCGTGGTCGAGAACAACTCGATCACCGCGACGCTCAACGGCGATCCCGAAGACGCCAAGCGCAAGGATCCGATGAACAAGATCCAGGACGAGATCGTCGGCCTGCGCGGCCGCGAAACCGCCGCCAAGGAGGCGATCGCTGTCCGCGTCCGCGAGCTCAGCCGGCTCGACAGCGAACTCGCCAAGCACCGCGCCTATTTTGTCGGCGCGCAGCAGCTGGCCGGCACCTCGGGCGAACCGGTGACCGTCGACGGCAAGGAGTACAAGCTCAAGGAGAGCAACTGGGCGCTGACCCGCGACCTGGTGTCGCAGACGGTCGATCGCATCGAGGCGTCCGCCACCGCGCGCGAGAAGGCTCAGCCCGATCTCTACCGCTCGATCGAGGAGCAGATCGCCGCGCGTCAGGAGGAGCAGCAGAAGGTCCTCGAGCGCGTCAGCCAGATGGACAGCCAGTTCAAGCAGGATGAAGAGCGCCTGATCACGCAGAAGGACGACCTCGAGAAGGCTAAGAAGAAGGCCGAGAACGAGGCCCGCGGCGATTACGGCCGCAATGCCACGGCGATCGTCCAGAAGGAGGAGCAGATCCGCAGCCTGCTCGAGCTCGAACTGCGCCGCGTGAAGGAACTGGAACCCGACGGCAAGGTGCTCGAAGTCGCGGCTGAGCACCAGTTCGTGGTGGTCAACATCGGCAAAGCCGACCGGGTGTTCCCCGGCCTCAAGCTCGACGTCTTCCAGTACGCCGAAGGCACCTACCTGACCAAGGGCGCGCTGGAGGTCATCGAAGTCGAGGAGCGCGTCGCCACCTGCCGGATCATCAACGAAGCCGATTCGCGCAGCCAGCCGATCGCCAAGAGCGACCTGGTCGGCAACCCGGTGTTCTCGAGCGGTACGGCCAAGGTCTTCGTCCTCGACGGCGAGTTCAAGCAGTTCAACAAGGAGGACCTCGCGGCCTTCATCACCGCCACCGGCGGCGTGATCCGCGACAAGCTCAGCCCGGGCGTCGATTTCCTGGTCGCCGGCGACCGCTCGGACAAGGTCCAGGACGCGGCCCGCGAGTACCAGGTCCAGATGATGGACGAGGCCCAGCTGCTGCGCTACGTGCAGTCGACCTACACCGTCAAGTAGGTTCGGACGGGGGTTGGGGGTTGGGGGTTGGCAGACTGAGTACGAGCCGGAGCGAGGATCGCTCCGGCTCGTTCGTTGATGGGCGGCTCAGGTGGCGGCGCGTGGTCCCGCAGCACCGGTCGGAAGCGGCGCGAAGTCCAGGGCGGCGACCTCGCCGCGCTGCAGCTGGAAATAGCCGAGCGCCGCGATCATCGAACCGTTGTCCGTGCAGTGCTGCGGCTCGGGCAGGAGCAGCTGCAATCCGCGCGCCGCGCAATCCAGCTGCAGTCGCGCGCGCAGGCCGCGATTGCAGGCCACGCCGCCACCGACGGCGACCGTGTCGGCGCCCGCGCGCTGCGCTGCCTGCAGCAGCTTGCCAACCAGGCAGTCGACGACCGCGGCCTGGAACGAGGCGCAGGCATCGGCGATGCCCTGGGCGTCGAGGG
>JACDEC010000243.1 GCA_013816645.1 Planctomycetota bacterium | reverse complement strand
GCTCTACCGCCTCGTCGCCGGACTCCTGGCGATCTCCTCACCGCTGTTCCTCCTCATCGATCCCAGCGGCGCCGCCGCGGCCGCATGCCTGCTCGGATCCGGCTACCTTTTCGCACTGACTCCACTCGCCTCCAGCGGCGCCCGCGCCTGGATCGTCGAACCCGACGGCGCCCGGATCGATCTCGCCCTGTTCTTCGTCGGGATCTCTATCTTCCTCGTCGCCTTCTTCACGACGGTGCTGACCGCGGCGATCTCGGGCGGGTGGATTCACGGCATCGCCGGAGTCGTCGCAGGTGGCATCGTTCTCGTCCTAGGCATCGGTTCGTATGCGGTGGAACTCGTCTATGTGCTGGCCGTCGCCGTTCCGGAAGCCCCGTCGCGATGACGGACTGCCTCCTGTCCAACTGGGCGGCCTGGCTGCCCCTGAGCCCGCTCGAGATCGTCGCCACCGCCTTCGGGCTGTGGTCGGTGTGGTGCTACGTGCGCGAGCACCTGTGGAGCTGGCCGACCGGTCTGATCAACGTCCTGCTCCAGCTCGTGCTGTTCTGGAAGGCCGGTCTGTACGCCGAATCCGGGCTCCAGGTCGTCTACGTGTTCCTGCAATGCTATGGCTGGTGGCAGTGGTTGCGGGGCGGCGAGCGACACCAGGGCGTGGTCATCGCCAGGACCACGCCGCGAGCTTGGCTGGTGCTGACGTCACTGGGAATTGCAAGCTACGTGCCCTTGGCCATGGCCCTCGACTGCTGGACGGACTCGACCGTCCCGTGGGCGGACAGCGCGCCGGTTGTGCTCTGCCTGGTCGCGCAATGGATGATCTCTCACAAGCGCCTGGAGAACTGGCTGGTGTGGATCGCGGCCAATCTGCTCTCGATCCCGCTGTTCGCCTCCAAGGAGCTCTACCTGATCGCCGGTCTCAACGTGGTATTCCTCGGACTGAGCGTGTGGGGGTACGTGCGCTGGCGGCGCGCCTTTAGCGCAAGCAACGCGACGATGCCCGGCGCTTCATCCCGCTACCGCCGCGGCATGGTCCTGGGCAAGTTCATGCCGCCGACCAGCGGACATGAATACCTCGCGCGCTTCGGCCGCGGCTGCTGCCAACGCCTGAGCGTGCTGGTGTGCAGCAAACCGGGAGAGCCCATCCCCGGGCACTGCCGCGCGGCATGGGTGCGCGAGATGCTCCCCGATTGCGACGTGGTCCATGTCCCCGACGACCTGCCCGGCGCGCCCGAGGAGCATCCCGACTTCTGGGACCGGTGGCTGCCCGTCATCCGGCGCGCGGTCGGCGAACCCATCGACGTGGTTTTCACCAGCGAACCCTACGGCGATGAGCTCGCCCTTCGCCTCGGCGCCCGCCACCTCGTCGCTGATCGCGGGCGCCAGGGCGTACCGGTCTCGGGAACCGCGATGCGCGCTGATCCCTACGCCCACTGGATCCACCTGCCAGCGGCGGTGCGACCTTGGTATTGCCGCCGGGTGGTGGTGTTCGGACCCGAATCGACCGGCAAGACCACCCTCGCCGCCCGCCTGGCCCAGCACTTCGCGACGGTGTGGGCGCCGGAATGGGCGCGTGGCCACCTCGACGCCAAGCGCGGAGTCGCCGACGCCGCCGACTTCCCGCTCATCGCGCTCGGCCAGGCCGCGAGCGAGGACGCACTGGCGCGTCAGGCCAACCGCGTGTTGATCTGCGATACCGACACCTTGACCACCACGATCTGGAGCGACGTCTATCTCGGCACCTGCGAGCCCTGGATCACCGAACTGGCGCGTCGACGTCGGCACGATCTCTACCTCCTGCTCGACATCGACGTGCCGTGGGTCGATGACCAGCAGCGCGACATGCCGCACCGGCGCGAGGAGTTCGCTGCCCGCTGCCGCGCCGCCCTGGAGGCCGATGGCCGACCCTACGTAGTGGTCAGCGGCGATTGGGACGCACGTTTCGCCACCGCGGTCGCGGCGATCGATCGCCTGCTGGTCCCGCTCGCCGACGCGCCGCCGATCGCGGCCCAGGAGCGACTGACGGGCGAACTCGCACGGTCGAACGCATGAATACCCTTCGTCGCACCTGGGGATTCCGGATGTCCATCGCCGATGCGGTGGTGCTCGCCGGCGCGATGGCCGCGACGTGGTGGCTGTGGCCGCGCTTCGGTCCGGTGACCGGGGTCATCCCGCTCGCGATCGGCCACTTCTTCCTGTTCTGCAATGTCTTCCGCATCCATCGCACCAAGGAATTGGCCTGGGCTGGGCTGTGCCTGGTCAATGTCGTGGCGTGGGCGGGATGGGATGAGCTGTGGTGGCCGGGGATACTCGTGGTGCAGACCCCGCTCACGATCGCACTGATCGCGTGGGAGCATGACCGAACCTTGGTACCACGGTGTCCTGGCCCAACGGATCAATGGCCGCCTTCCCGATTATCTCGAAGGACGGCTGTGACCGAACCCACGCACACCAGGGGCGGCGACCTCCATGCGGCGTCTCGATTCGTCGGCTGCCTGGTCGGCACCGCGGTTGGCGACAGCCTGTTGCTGATCGGCGAGGGGCTTTCCCGCCGACGCATAGCTCGGCGATTCCCCGGGACATTGCGGCATCGCTTCCTGCTCGGCCACGGCTTGGTCAGCGACGACACCGAGCATCATGCGCTGGTCGCGCAGTGCCTGCTTGCTCATCCCGAGATAGTCGATGCATTCTCGCGGCGGTTCGCCTGGCGCCTGCGCTGGTGGTTCCTCTGCCTCCCCGCAGGCATCGGCATGGCGACGCTCAAGGCATGCCTGCGGCTGTGGCTCGGCTTCCCGCGCTCACGATCGGGCGTCGCCTCGGGAGGCGACGGTCCCGCCATGCGGGTCGCCATCATCGGAGCGCGCTTCGCCGCTGACAACGATCAACGCCGCGCCTACGTCGACGCCGCCACCCTGATAACCCATCTTCATCCGCACGCCCTGGCTGGAGCCCACGCCGTCGCCGAGACGTCAGCGTGGATCGTCCGTGGCGACGAGCTTCCGACGTTGTGGGCGATATTGAAGGGGTGCAGCGACGACTCCACCTGGGGCGAACGACTGGCCGTCCTCCGCCGCTGGCACGACAGCGGCGATACGGTCGATGATCTGGCCACTGTGCTCGGCTGCCCGCAGCACGTCAGCGGATGGAGCATGCATGCCGTACCGGTCGCCATCGGCGCCTGGCTTCGCCACCGATCCGACTCGACTGCGGGCATGGGTGCGATCTTCCGCTGTGGCGGGGATACGGACACCATCGGCGCCATCGCCGGTGCCTTCTATGGCCTCGACGGCGGCGAAGCCGCCTTCGACCCGCAGTGGGTCTCCGGCATTGTGGACTTTCCACTTTCGGTCAACGTGCTGCGGCGGATCGGTTCGGAATTCGCCGCCAGCGATGCCCGACCCGTGCGGTGGGCGTGGCCGCTCCTGCCGGTGCGTAGCCTGGTGTTCTTGACCACGGTCCTGATTCACGGTCTGCGTCGCATCCTACCCTGATCCTCCAACCTCTCGCTGAGTACTCCCATGACCGAAGACCTGACTCTGTGGTGGAAACAGCCCGCGCCGCAATGGGACCACGCCACCCCGCTCGGCAATGGTCGGCTCGGGGCGATGCTGTTCGGGCATCCCGCCCAGGAACGCATCCAGCTCAACGAGAACACCCTGTGGTCGGGTGGACCGCGGCAGTGCGACAATCCCGAGGCGCTCACCCACCTGCCCGAGGTGCGCAGGCTGCTGTTCGCCGGCGACCAGGTGGCCGCGCTGGCGCTGGCCGACGCCAAGCTCCTGGGCGAACCGAAGCGCATCAAGCCCTACGAACCGCTCGCCGACCTGCTCCTCGACCTGCCCGGGCACGAGCAGGTCGAGGACTACCGCCGCGAACTCGATCTCGACAGCGCGTGCGCCCGCCTCACCTACCGGGTCGGCGGCGTGCGTTTCACCCGCGAGCTGTTCGTCAGCGCTCCCGACCAGGCGATCGTGCTGCGCGTGTCGGCGGACAAACCTGGATCCGTTCGCCTCGCCTGCTCGCTGCGCCGCGACCGGGACGCCCAGGTCGCCGTCGAGGACCAGTCGGTGGTGCTCGCCGGTCAGTGCGATGGCGGCAGCGGGATGCACTTCTGGGCGATGCTCGGCGCGCGCGTCCGTGGTGGGAGGCAAGCGAAGACCGCGAGCGGCATCGAGGTGGTCGGCGCCGACGAGGTCACGCTGGTGGTGTGCGCGGCGACCTCCTTCCGGTCCGGCGATCCGCTGACCAGCTGCCGCGAACAACTCGCTGCCGCGCTCGCCACCCCATTCGCGGAGCTGCGCGATCGCCATGTCGCCGACCACCGTCGGCTGTTCCGCCGCATGTCGTTGACGCTCGGAAAGGCCGATCCCGCCGTCGCCGCCCTACCAACCGACCAGCGCCTGGCCCGGGTCGTCGCGGGCGCAGAGGACCACGCGCTGGTCACGCAGTACGTCCAGTTCGGCCGCTACCTGCTCATCGCCAGCAGCCGTCCCGGCGGGCTGCCCGCCAACCTCCAGGGTCTGTGGAACGACAGTTTCACCCCGCCCTGGGAAGCGGACTACCACCTCAACATCAACCTGCAGATGAACTACTGGCCGGCCGAGGTCGCCAACCTCGCCGATTGTCATCTCCCGCTCTTCGACTTCATCGAATCGCTGCGCGCACCGGGTCGCCGCACCGCGCGCATCCATTACGACTGCGGCGGCTTCGTCGCCCACCACCTCACCGACGTCTGGGGATTCACCGCCCCGGCCGACGGCGCGCAGTGGGGCCTGTGGCCGATGGGCGCGGCCTGGCTGTGCCAGCACCTCTGGGAGCACTACGCCTTCGATCCCGACCGGGCCTTCCTGGCACGCGCTTATCCCATCATGAAGGAGGCCGCCGAATTCTTTCTCGACTACCTCGTCGAGGACCAGCGCGGTCGCCTGGTCTCGGGCCCGTCGATGTCGCCTGAGAACAGCTACTTCTCGACCAGCGGCACGGTCGGCAACCTGTGCATGGGCGCGACCATGGACACTGCGATCATCCTGGACCTGTTCGGCCATTGCCGCGCCGCTGCCGCGATCCTGGGGATCGATGGGGCCTTCAGCGAGCGCCTGCTCGCGACCAGCCAGCGCCTGCCGCCGCTGGCGATCGGCAAGCACGGTCAACTCATGGAGTGGAGCGAGGACTACGACGAGCCCGAGCCCGGCCACCGCCACATCTCCCATCTCTTCCCGCTGCATCCTTCGGACCGGGTCACCCCGCGCGGCACGCCGGAACTGGCCAAGGCCGCGCGCGCCACCCTTGAACGCCGGCTCGCCCACGGCGGCGGCCACACCGGCTGGAGCCGGGCGTGGATCATCAGCTTCTGGGCCCGGCTGCTCGAGGGCGGCAAGGCTTACGAGAACCTGCTCGCGCTGCTGCGCCATTCGACCTTGCCGAATCTCTGGGACCTGCACCCACCCTTCCAGATCGACGGCAACTTCGGGGCCACCGCGGCGGTGTGCGAGATGCTGCTGCAGAGCCACGCCGGCGCGATCGAACTGCTACCCGCGCTGCCGTCCGCCTGGCCCGACGGCGCGGTCGGGGGCC
>JACDEC010000242.1 GCA_013816645.1 Planctomycetota bacterium | reverse complement strand
CGAAGCCGAGGGCGTCGCCGATCGTGGGCGCCGGCGCCGGCGCCGGCGCCACGGTTATGACCAGGTCGTCGCTGCCGCTGAGCGCGCCGTCGCCGACGCTCAGCCGCAGGGTGTAGGTGCCGGCCGAGGGGAACGTCGCGGTGGTGTGCGCGGCACCGGCATCGGCGAATGCCACCGAGCCGGGCCCGCCGAGCTGGGTCCACGCATGGCTGAGCGCGCCGGGCGGATTGGGCAGTCCATCGTCGCTGCCGGCGCCCGCGAGCGAGGCTGCGGACGGGAGGACGATGGCGAGATCCATGCCGGCCTGCGCGATCGGCGCCGCATTCGCGGCTGCGCTGACGGTGACCTGCACGTCATCCCAAGCCATGGCTCCGAGGTTGTCGGTCGCGATCAGGCGGAATACCGACGTACCCACGCCCAGGCCGGCGATGGTGGTCACCGGCGATCCCGGCGACTGGATCGCCGCGGGAGCTCCCGACAGCTGGCTCCAAGCGATGGTGACGATGCTGCCATCGCTGTCGCTGGCAGCGCCCGAAACGGTGACGGTCGTCGCCGGCGCCATGGTCGCCTGGTCGGCCCCGGCGTCGACGACGGGCGGAATGTTCTGCTGGGCGCCACCGAGGGTGATCGATGTGGTGATCGCCTGGCTCGCATTCAGGAACGTGCCACCGGCGGTGGCCTGGAGCATGACGGCCTTGACCTGGTAGCACCAGGTGCCGCTCGACACCGATGCGTCGCTCCACGAGGTCCCGGAGATCATCGACGGGGTCACGCGAGCGAACGGTCCGTTCGGGTTCGCCGAACGGTAGACCAGATAGCCCTCGCTGGCCTGCGGAGACGCCGCCCACGACAGCGCGGGATGGCTGCCCGCGTTCTGCGCGATGCTCACGGCAGCGGGCGGGACGACGTTGAAAAGGCGCAGCGTCGGGTCACCCATCAGGCCGAAGTGCCTGGCGTGCGCATAGAAGGGGCCCGTTTTGCCCCAGTAGCTCCAGACCGTATATTCGCTCTGGTCGTTGTTCTGGGTCAGGCGCGCCGACTCGCCGAAGGAACCGCCGAGCGCGAGGGGATGGACATAGGCGTACGGCCACCCGCCCGACATCGCGGCGACTCCGTAATGCTTGCCGGCGATGCTCGAACGCAGCCAGTTGTGAGGAGTATCCCAATTGAGGAAACCACTTCCGAAGGCCATGTAGAAATCGACCGGGATGTCGTTCCTGAATTCGTGCGAGGTGAAGACGCAGTTGTCGATACCGGCGAAGCTGAACGGGGTGTACATCTTCTGACCGGCGGGATTGGGCAGTCCCCAGACCATTTCCATGTTGTCGTACCCGCAGACCGAACCGATAGCGCGGATGCCGCTGACGGCGACCGGGTTGCCCAAACGCATCTCGAGGAAGTCGACGTATTGTCCGCGCATCGGCAATTGGCGCATGCCCTGGCGGTAGTCGTGTTCCTTGTTGAGGTAGTTGCGCAGCAACTCGACTTCGCTGATCGGGTGGAACCAGCTCAGGTCGTGGAAATCGACGCGTCCATACTCGAGCTCGACCGTCTTATCGGGGATCCGGTCCTGATCGAAGCGACCATCCCCGGGGACATTGTTTCCGAGCAGGTGGTAGTCGTTCTCGGTATTGGCCGAATTATCCGCCGTGGCATCGGTCCACACGCCGTCGAGATCGGCGTAGTACCCATCCGTGCCCATGGCTACGGCGTTGTCGTTGTGCCCATCATAGGCCATGGTTCCCGATCGCGGGACGGGCACGTGGCCGAAGATGAAGAGCGATTTCACGCCGCCCGGTGTTGCATCGCAGGTGGCCTTGATGAGGGCCCTGACCTCGGTCACCGCCGCGGTGCGCGATACCTCGAGCGGGATGACCGTCCATCCATCGCCGATCAGGTCCTTGCGCAGCTGGGCCAGTTCCGCGGCCAAGGGATCGGCCATGGTCTGGTCGACCAGCAGGATCATGGTGCCGCGGCGATCGATCACCGAGCGGCGGATGCTGCCGCAGACGTAGCCGTACTGCGCGAACGGCTGCCACATCTCGTGGAGCGTCAAGCTGGTGCGCCGAGTCAGCTGGTATTCGTACGGGGTCCCGGTGACGGCGCTGGGATCGGTGTAGGTGAGCGCGTCGCCGGGAAGCGTGGCGATCGGAGCACCCCAGGTCGCGCTGCCGAGTTCCTTCCTGCAGATCTCGACCTGGGTCGCGTACCCATACGGATTCCACGTCAGCACGATCCCGGAAGGACTGGCGACAGCTTCGACCTGCACGTTGTATTCCGGTATGTCGATTTCCACGGCCGGGGTCGCTGCCGTGCAGAACGCGAGCAGGCACGCCGCAGCGGAGAGCATCCGGGCCGCGTTCAGCAGGATGGCGATCGTCGTCGGGCCTCCTGCGGACGTGCACGGCATGACCTGGGTGCGAGACCCCCTGTGCGGAGTCGGCTGGATGAGGGCGGACGGGGTGGCGCTGGTGGTGGTGTGCATGCCAGCCAGTCCGGTGCCGGCGCACGGACCTAACCGGCGGTTTCCCAGGCGATGCGCGGTGTGTCACGGGCAGACCGGCTACGCGCGCCCACCATCGTGGCATGTCCTTCGAGCTACGCGGTTTGCGCCGGCCTGCGGACGAAAGCCGAGATCAGCGTGGGGTGTCCACGACGTCGATCCTGAACACGCGGCCGGCGTCCGGTGCGATGCCGTTGCTCGCCTTCAGCACCATCATCGCGGTGTGGCCAGGGGCATGCGGGTTCGAAGGTCCGGCGACGCGCGGCGTCCCGGACAGCACGTTGCCCTGGAGGGACAACCAGCTCGGAGCGCCGCTCAGGCTCAGCGTGGGCGGCGGCGATCCGGTCGCGGCGATGGCGTAGGAGTAGGGAACATCGACGGTCGCGGTCAGCGGTGGCGTGCTGGCGAAGCCTGGCGATCCGTTTTCGGGCCGCACCTGGCGGAACAACCAGTCCCACACCGCGTCGTTGCGCCAGGTCTGGGTCCAGTCCTGGCCCGGAGGATTGATCGTGTAGTGGAACTGGTGCCCCTCGCTGTTCGCCACGGCGCCGATCCCGTCCGTCCATTCCCAACGACCGGTCGCGCTCCAGCGCGCGGTGCGCCCGCGGTCCGCGGAGGTCTTGCCGTCGCCGATGCGATTGCTCGACCCGAGGATCCCGCCCAAGGCGTCGAAGGTGACGGCGGCCGTGCGCAGGGAGAAGCCATCGTCCTGGCTGGTGTGCGCCCAGATCGACGTTCCCAGGAGCGCGCGGTACTGCTCCGCCGGCCACAGCTTGGCCATCCCGCACACCGGAACGATCGCCGCGATCAGGCCGGTGGATCCGAGGACCGCGTCATACGAGCCGACGCCTCCGCTGTAGGCGCCGCAGACGTAGATGCGATGCGGATCGATCCGATACGTCGTCAGCGCATGATGGATGAGCGCCGACGTCTTCCACGGCAGCCAGTTGTTGTCGCCCGAAGCGAGGGACGCGGGAAGCAGGATGACGGCGGGAAAGTGCCTGCCTTCTCGGGTGCGGGCGAGGATGGTGTCGGGGACGCAGCTATCGAGATCGGCCGCGGTCTCGCCGAATGGTGGTGCGTCGAGGCGGATATTGTGGAGCTGCACCACCAGCGGCCAGAGACGCTGCGGCTGGTCCTGGTAGCCGCCGGGCAGGTATTCGATGTACGGGTAGGGAGCGGTGGTCGCGCCGAGCAGGTGGTGGGTCTCAGTGCCGGGAAGCGTGGTGGTCGACGACAGGTCGCGCGCCATCGGCGCGCTGCGCTCAGTCGGCGCGCTGCGCGCAGTCGCGTCCACGCTCTGGACAAGGGGCTGCGATGAGCGCGCCGCTACCGCGACCGCCGCGATCGTCCCAGTGACGACCAGGACCGCCGTCACCAGGATCGCGACGCTCTTCCCGGCGACCAGCGCGAGCCCGTCCACGGTTGAGCGCATCAAGGCGACGGCGCGGGCTGGGACGCCGACTGGCGAACCGCCGTGGATGATGGCGGCCCCCGCCCCGCTCAGACCAGCGGGTGCGGATGCGTTGGCTTCCGCCACCAGGAGCGACAGGCCCGCGAGCGATCCGCTGCGCACGAGGTGGCGACGGAGCAGCTGGCGTCCGCGGCTCAGGCGCATCGCGACGGTCTCCTCGCGCACCCCGATCTGGGCGGCGATCGAACGGCAGCATTGGCCCTCGCGGTAATGGAGCAGGAGCGGGATGCGGTAGCTCTCGGGCACGCGCGCCAAGGCTTCCTCGAGACGCTCGGCGAGCGGATCGATCGCTACGGGCTTCCCGTGCGCGACGCCGGCCCCCTGCTCGTGGCGCCGGCGCGTGGCCTGGGTCTCGCGCACGCGCAGCGCGACGTTGCGAGCCACCCCGTGCAGCCAGCCCGCCAGCGAATCGACGCCGGCGAGGGATCCGGCCTTGACGGCGAGGGTGAGGAACACGCTCTGCGCCGCATCCTCGGCGTCGTGATGATCGCCCGTGACCCGCAGGCAGGTGCCGAACACCATGGCATAGTGGCGTTCGACCAGCTGGTCGAAGGCACCGTCGTCGCTGCGCGCGACCAAAGCGGCGACCAGGACGGCATCGGTGCGCGCGTCGTCGGCCCTGGTCGGGGATCGGGCGTCCAGCCGCGATGTCCGGAGAGACGATGCATCGGGCGACGATTCATCGAGCAAGGGAACCCTTTCGCTGCGCGGCCTGTACACCCTCGATCGCGCGACCTCCTACCCTGGTCGTGCTGGCAACGTTGACTGCGCCTACACGTTCGCCGTGTTGTTGCGGTGGGCGTGCGTCAATCACTGGTACTCAAGTCACAGGTGAAACTACAAGTCTTTACGGCTATTTCAACGATTCGCCGATTGGTGCTAAGTCTTGTATGGGCTACGACAACGATGCGCATGCCGCCTGCTCCCGCCTTATTCACCCATCCTCCACACCGGTTCAGGGACCCCGATCGCACCGCAATCCCTCGGCGGACGGCGAGATAATCACCGCTTCATCCACAGGTCAGCAATGACCAGGGGGATCCATGATCGCTATACCGTTGCACGTCATGCCGGCCGGAGGCCGCTGGGAGGTCACCCGCGAGGGCGAATTCGACATCGTGGCCGATTTCGCCGATCGCGGGGAAGCCCTTGAATGGATCAGGAACCAGCCCGAGCTCGCCGACACCAAGCTGGTGATCCACGCCGAGGACTTCTCGATCGAATCGGTGCAGTGAGTCCGCGCGCGGCGGCGGGTCCGCCGCCCGTGCGCTCAAGCCGCGACCTCGCCTGCCCGCGCAACGTCGGCACGGATCTGCGCCACCAGCGCAGCGAGATCGGGGAAACGGCGCTCCTCGCGCAGCCGTGCGAGCAGATCGATCTCGATGCGTGCCCCGTAGCACGCTTCGCTGAATCCGATGAGGTGCGCCTCGACGGTGAACGGTCGCTCGCCCGCGACCGTCGGGACGTAGCCCGCATTGACCGCGGCCGGCCACGGCCCGCGGCCATCGATCCACACCCGTGCGGCGTAGACACCGCCGGCGGGGACCTGGTTCTCGGGAGTGCCGCAGTTGGCGGTGGCGAAACCCAGGGTACGTCCGCGG
>JACDEC010000241.1 GCA_013816645.1 Planctomycetota bacterium | reverse complement strand
GGTGGGAGACATCCGTTGACGGACCAAGCAGGTCAACGCGGCCGTGAACGCCGGTTGGTCCCCGGCCGAACGCGGGCAATCGAGATGGGCTCGCAGGTCGCCGCCCAACCAGGCCGGCAGCGTTTCGAGGGTCAGGGTTGGTCGCTCGAATCGGACACCGAGGGCCATCCGCCTCAGTCCGACCGCGAGCGCGATCGCGGCGATGCCCGGGAGCAACCCTCCCACCAGCACCTTGGCCACCAGCGGCGCGGCATCGCGCGTCGACCACAGCGACCACGATCCCGCGCCTGCCGCGGCGCACCACACTGCAGCCACCACGAGCAGGCCGCGGGGATCCCGCCTGGCGTCCGCGGCCGCCTGGCCCTCGGCCCAGTCGAGACGCCAACGCCACGGTTCATCGGGGTACTGACCGCGCACGCGCTCGAGCTTCCACGCATGCGCATATCCGTTCGCCGCCAGGGCGAGCATCGCCGTGCCGAGGATCGCCAGCGCGCCACCGGCAGCGGCGAGCACCGCCGGAGGCATGGGTTCGCGTCCCCCTTGCCGATGCGGCCGCATGCGCCCGCTCGCGAGCAAGATCCCGACGATGAAGAATGGCAGGGCCAGGGTGGCGAGGCAGCCTGCACCTCCGCGAGACGGTCCGGTCGGTGGCTGGTATCCGGTCATCGGGGGGATGATGGCAGGCCGCCGCCGATGGGAAGGTTCTGCTCGTTGGCGGTCGATACCGACAGCACGACCGCGCACGCGAGACGACGGCGCAGGACTGCCGATGCTTGGCGACCGCCCGCGGCGTTCAGCGTCGCGAAGCCAGCGCCACCGGCGGGTCCTGCCGCGCGAAATGCACCGCGATGTCGGCGCGGGTGACTGCGGGGGCGGTCAGCGTCAACGTCCCCGACGCATCGGCTGAGCTGTAGTCGGTCAACGGTGCGGAGCCGACCGTCCAGGTATCGTACCAGTCGCAGCGATAAGACGCGTTGGCCGTCAGCCCATGGACCAACACGATCTGCGCGCCGAACACGCCGGAGGTCGCCTGCGTCCAGGCGAAACCGCGCTGGGCGTTGGCCACCGGCACGATCATGCCCCACGCGCGGCTCTGGGCTGGTGCCGTCAACGTCGCCGCGACGGCCGCCGGGTCGGCGACCTCCGGCCATTGGCCCACCACCTCGGCGTAGCGACGCAGCTGCTGCGTCATCGCGGCGCCCGCCGTCGGATCGGTGAGCAGCGGGAACGCGCCGCCATCGGTCCACACCAGCGGCGAGACGCACGCTCCAGTGGCAACTCCCGCCCACAGCCCGTTGTGCAGGTGCGTGGGCTGGGTCGCGCGCGCGCCGATGGCGGTCGTGTCGCCACCGAACTCGGTGTGCATCGACGGCTTGCCCGAGAGCCGCATCGTCGTCGTGTCGCTGGCGATCGCTTCGGCGATGCCGATGTCGTCGTGTTGCATGCGGTACGAGTCGGTGGCTCGTTGGTCGCCAGCCCCGGTCCACGCGGGCGCGTTCGATCGGCTGGTGGCGATCGGGTACTTCAGGCCGCTGACGCGGTACTGGTCATTGGCCCGAAAGTAGTCGGCGACCTTGGTGCACCAGGCCGTCGCCTGCGTCTGATTGACGATCCAACCGGTGGTGCCTTCCAGCTCGACGACGGTGACCCATCCCGTGATGGCGGTGCTGTAGCCCCAGCGGGCGAGGACGTAGCGCAGGTAGTTCTGCTGGTAGCGCCACTGCGCGCTGGTCGAACCCTTCGCCGATCCGCTGGTGCGGAAGAAATCCGACGCCGAGACGCCGAGCGCCGTGGCGTACGCGTTGTTGGTGTCGTACCAGCCGGGTCCCCAGCGATGCCCGGTCGACGAGCGCAGTTGGCCGTGCGACCACAAGGACGGCTGCAGGTACACGCCGTTGGCCTGAGCATCGACGACGACCGCGTCGAGGTAGCGCGCCGCCTCCTGCTGGTAATTGCCCACGCCGGTGTCCGCGTTCTCGAGCGGGGCGCGCTCCGCCTGCCAGGTCTCGCTGCCCGCGCCCGGGCGCGCCCACGGCACCGCCATCCAGAACGCGAGCAGGTTCTCTCCATTGGCCGTCATCACGTCGAAGCCCGGGGTGCGCACTTCGTACTGCCAGCCGGTGTTGTGTCCGACGCCGAAGAACGGCGCGCCGCCCAGCGACAGGCACTTGCCGTCGATGCGTACGAAGCCGCGGCTGGTCGAATCGGAGACGCTGAAGGTATTCGCCGCGGTGGTCGCGGTGCCGCTGCTGTCGCGCGCGGTGATGGTGTACGACCAGGCGCCGACGCGGTCGGGCGCGAAGCGGATGCGCCAGGTCGAACCATCGTAGAAGCCGTTGATGCGCCGGGCGATCGTCGACGCCGGGGGCGTGAACAGCGCGTACAGGTCCAGACCGCCGAGGCTCGGGTTCGGCTCGTAGGGCTTGCTGGAGGCGGTCGCCAAGGTGACCGCGAATTCGGTCTTGGCGAATTTTGTCGGACCAGCGGCAGGTTCGACCAATGCGACCGCGGAGATGACGATCCTCGCGGGCGGCGCGGGCTTCGCGCTGGCGCCCAGGTCGTGCCCCTTGGCCGCAGCGACTGAAGGCGCATGCCGCGCGTTCGCCGCAGAGCTCATGGAGCGTAAGCGCGCGTCCTTGCTTCCTGTCTCGCTCTGCGTGCTGCAGGCGCTCAGGACGATGACGATCAGGACGAGTGCTGAAATGTGAATGCGCATGGTCGCACCTCGGGTCGGCACGCTATGAGGATTTGGGATTTAGCCACCTGCGATGTGAAATGACCGTCAGTTCACTGATTCGACGGGTTCAATCCTTCGGTTGATGGCACCGCTGCGATGCCGTCGAACACGACGTAAGGCGAACCTCACTCGAAGGTTGTCAGCCCCTGTCGTCGCCAGTTCGCACGCCAGGCGAATAGCACACTCGGTCGAGATGAACCGCCGTCTCAGCGCGCGAGCGTGGTGATGGCGAGCTCGCAGCTCTCGACCGCAGCACCCGCGGCCGGTTTGAAGCCGCGAGTCTTGCGCATCAGCGCCGGCTCGTCCTCGGCGATGACGGGATACCCGTCGACGACGCGCGTCTCGAGGACCGGGAACGGCGCGGCGGCCGCGACGACCTGCAGGCTCTCCCAGCCGAATGGCGCGCTGCACACGAATTCGCCCGGGATGCGGTACGGCGCTCCATCCTGGCTCCAATAGGCCGACACCAGGCGCTGGGCCGGCGACAGCACCCGGAAGCCGCTGAACGAGCTCACCGCCGCGAACAGCGTCGTCTTCCGCGTCACCTTCTCGGATGTGGTGACCGGTGTCGGCACCGCCATCGCCGGCGAGTGCGCGACGGTTCTACAGCTGCGCATCGGATCGGCGCGCGGCCGCTTGGTGGTGCCCGGGCGCTTCGCGCGCGGCAACCGCAACGACTCGAAGAACCAGTTCTGCTGCCTGCTGGTGAGCGACGATGGCGGCCAGACCTGGACCAGCGGCGCGGCAGGTCCCCAAGGCACCTGGGACGGAACGGCCATCGAACGCGGCGATGGCAGCATCCTGCTCTCGGTCCAGGGCAAGAGCGATCACAAGCGCCGCACGCTGATCAGTCGGGACGGCGGCACGACCCTGGGCGACGTCGCCATCGAACACGGAACGGAACGGGTCGAGGACGGGATCATGTCGTCCATGCTCGCCCTGACGACCCCGGCGGGTACCCGCGCGGTCTTCGCCGGCCTGCTCGAGGGCGAGAAGGCGATGACCCTGCGCCTGAGCGCGGACGAGGGGCGCACCTGGCCGGTGCTCGGTGCCGTCAAGCCGTTTGCGACGGCCGCGCTCAAGATGCGCTCCGGTCGCGGCACCGTCGAGATCCTGCCCGACAAAACGTCGCTGCTGGTCGCCGGTCAGGAAGGTCTGCAGGTGCTGGGAATTCCAGGACCGACAGCGAAGGCGAAAGCCAAGCCGTAAGGAGTGCGGACGCTCTCTCGGTTCTGCATCTGCGGCGGAGATTGGCGCACTCGGTAGGATTCGAACCTACGACCTCTGCCTTCGGAGGGCAGCGCTCTATCCAGCTGAGCTACGAGTGCAGGTGCGAGGATGTTGCGCCATCAGCCCGGGGTGCAAGGGCCGGGCGGCAGGGGTCATCCCGGTTGGTTGACCGCAGGGGTGCTGGGAGGGTGGCCGGTGTCGTGCAGGTGGGTGATCGGCAGCTGGCTCTCCTCGGGGAAGAGCCGGCCGAGGTAGCGCTGGAGCTTCTCGTTGGTCGGGCCGTAGCCACCGTCGTACATGTAGTGCTCGAGGTCCTGGCCGAATTCCTTCGCGGTGTTGTAGCGGTTGGCCGCGTTCACCTCGAGGGCGCGGATCATGATCTGCTCGAGCTTCTCGGGGATGTGCGGGTTCAGGCGCCGCGGCGGCTTGATCGAGTAGTTGTCCATCTTGTCGACGAGGTCGTCGATGTCGTTGACGTTGTAGACCACGGTGTTGGTCAGCAGCTCGTACATCACCAGGCCGAGCGAGAACACGTCGGACTGGCGGGTGGTGCCGATGAACTTGGCCTGCTCGGGGCTCATGTAGGGCAGCTTGCCCATGATGACCTCGGCCTCGTCGGGGGTGGCCATCGACACGGCCTTGGCGATGCCGAAGTCGGTGAGCTTGACCACGCCGCCGAAGGTGATGATCACGTTGGAGGGGGTCACGTCGCGGTGGACGATGTTGAGCGGTTGGCCGGTCATGCTCTTGGCGTCGTGCGCGTAGTGCAGCGCGCGGCAGACGCGCGAGACGATGAAGGCGCCGATCTCGACGTTGGTGACCTTGCCGCGGGTCTTGTGCTCTTTGATGAAGTCAGCCAGGTTCTTGCCGTGGGCGTACTCCATCACGATGTAGTAGATGCCCTTGGTCTGGCCGAGCTGGTAGACCTGGAGCACGTTCTCGTGGATCAAGTCGGCCACGAGCTTGGCCTCGCCGACGAACAGGTCGACGTTCTCCTTGTTCTTCAGGTATTCCTTCTTGATGGTCTTGATCGCCACGATCTTGCGGAAGCCGTCGGCGCCGAGCTGCTCGGCGAGGTACACCGAACCCATGCCACCGGAGGCGATCTTCCGGATGATCTGGTAGGCGGTGAGGTACTGGATTTCCTGCATCGCGCGTCCGCTCCCGGCACTGGCCGAGGCTCCCGGCTCGGACCTGCAAGTCAACGTCTAGCGGGCAGTTGCGGCGGCGGAGAGGGGTGCGCCAGGCAACGGTTCAGAACTTCTGGATGCGCCTGAGCTTGTTGAAACGCTCTATGTACTCCTTGGCGTTCGCCGCCAGCAGTTTGCGCGGCCCCACGCCCTGGGCGCAGATCCCGCCCACCGCGCTGGCGTTGGCCAGGCCACGCTTGACCGCGGCGAAATCGGCCTTGCCCATGCCGGCCAACCACCCCGCCAGGGCTCCGGCGAAGGCCGAACCGATGCCGGTGGGCTCGACGACTGCCACCGGCATGGCCGGCCAGGTCGTCGCCTTGCCTTGGTAGACGACCAGGCCACCGAACATGCCGCGGGTCAGGACCACGCACTTGGCGCCCATCGCCTGCGCGCGGGCGGCGAGCGCGAGCGGATCGGCCAGGCC
>JACDEC010000240.1 GCA_013816645.1 Planctomycetota bacterium | reverse complement strand
CCGCGGCGATGTCCACGCCCGGCCAAGCGATCGCGACCGCGCCGTGCGCCCCGCGCGGACCGGCGAGGAACGCGTAGCACTCGCCGGGACTGGCGACCAGGTGATCGGGCTCATCGACCAACCGCCAACCCGCGGGCGGCGCGAAGGCCGGCACAGACGGTTCGCCAGCGCCGCTGCGCACCACGCGCAGCGCGACGAAGCCATCGACCGCGCTCACGCGGGATCGAGCAGCAGGGCGTCGCTCCAACGGCGCGCGGTGTGGTCGCGGAACAGCACGGCGCAGCCGCCGTCGGCGTAGAGCTCGAGGAACGCCGAGCGGATGGAGTTGCCGCGCTTGTCCTCGAGCGAGGCGATGTCGACCTGGGGCACGGGATGGCCGTCGACGCAGGCGATCTTGCGGTGGCAATCCTTACCGGCCCACACCGAGTCGCCGATGTGGGCGTGGCCGTGCACGTGCAGGCGGACGTTGCTGGGCAGCGGCATCAGGCCGTCGAAGAGCGGTGCCGGGCGGTTGCCGCCCGGCAATGCGTAATGAGCGAGGGTGATCACTGGCTTGCCGCAGGCGGCGATCTCGGCGCGCAGCTTCGGCAGCGTCCCTGCGTGCGGGTAGGCGGCTTCGTCGCCGTGGAGTCGACCATGGGTGGACAGCCAGCGTCCGCCGGGATCGCAGTGGTCGCTGAGCGCGACGATCGCGCAGCCGCCGAGTTCGTCCCACAAGTAGGGTTGATCGAGCGCGGTGGTGGTGCGCCAGTTGGGCAGGTCGCGCGCCGCGCTGCGCAGCGCGGGTTCGCTGCCTTTGCCGGCGGCGACCAGGTCGAAGTCATGGTTGCCGCTGATGAACAGGACCGGGGTGGTCAGCGAGTCGAGCACCGCGATCTGCATGCGCGCCATGATCGCGGTGCGCTCGGGGTCCGAGCCTTCGACCGCGTCGCCGAGGTACCAGATGCGGTCGAGGCGCAGTCCGAGCGCGCGCGTGTCTTCGACCGCAGCGGTCAGGCAGCGTTCGGCCTCTGCGGGGATCGATTGCTGAAGGTCGGAGATGATCCACGCGCGGTGGGTGGCGAGCGCATGGAGGTGGCCGATGGCGGAGGCGACGGCGCGCATCCCGCCACCCTCGTTGCCTCCGGCGACGGTCAAGTCGCCAAGGGGTCAGGCTTCGGCAATGCGCCGGCCATCCGCTGGTTCAGCCACCGCCGCACGTCGCCGACCTCCATCGCGGGATCGAGGCCGTGGTCCTTGCGGTACTCGCGCCATTCGAGGTCGAGGCCGAGCTGTTTGAGCGCGGCGGCCTGGGGCCGCACCACGTCGATCGGCAGCATCGGATCGAGCAGGCCGTGGGTCATCAGCACGTGCTGCTCGGGCGCGGCGGCGCCGAACTGCGCGGGGTAGTCCTCGATACCGTGCACCCAACCGCTGATCGCGACCACCCCGGCGAAGACCCGCGGGCCGCGCAGGGCGAGTTCGAGCGCCATCAGGCAGCCCTGGCTGAAACCGAGCACGAACAGCCGCTCGCTCGGGATCGCGAGTTCGCCGAGCAGGTGATCGATGGTCTCTTCCAGCTCCGCGCGGCTGCGATGCACCCCGGCGGCGTCGGGGTACATGCGCTCGCCGAGTTCGAACCAGCTGTAGCCTCCGTAGTACTCGTCGGGGGCATTGGCGAACACCCAGCCGAGTTCGGGCAGGTCGAAGAGCGGCGCCGCCGGCATCCAACCCGCCATGCTGTCGCCCAGGCCGTGCAGGACCAGGCAGTGGAAGGCGGTTTCGTGCCGCGGCCGGCGCTTGGGTGGGACGACCTCGTAGATCAGCATCGCGGCATCCTGCGCCAGTCCCTCGGCATCTCCACTGCTGCGATGACGTCGGACGTGCGCAACGCCTCCGGCCTTGCGACTGGCCTCGCCATGACCGGCGCTAGGGTTCCCCGACCATGCGTACGCTGCTGTTCGCCCTGCTGCTCCTGCCCGCGCTCGCCTCGGCCGCTGACGAGCGCGAGGGCCTCGTCCAGCGTGGCGACAAGCCGCTGACCCTGGTCGGGTCGGCGCTGACGATCGGCCAACTCGCCCCCGACGCGACGCTGCGCGATTCCTACCTGCTGCCGGTTGCGCTGCGATCGACCGACGGGGCGATCCGGGTGGTGGCGACCGTGCCGAGCCTCGACACGCCGACCTGTTCGCGCGAGGCCCGCGTGTTCAATGAACGCGCAGCGGCTCTGCCGGGGGTCCAGATCCTGGTCGTCAGCCGCGACCTGCCGTTCGCCCAGACCCGCTTCTGCACCGCCCACGGCATCGCCGGGGTGCGTGTGCTCTCCGACTACGCCGACGCCTCGCTCGGCCGCGCCTGGGGACTGCTGATCAAGCAGAACGCGCTGCTCGCGCGCGCGGTGGTGGTGCTCGATGCCCAGGGCGTGGTCCGCTACCAGCAGATCGTCGCCGAATTGAGCGACGAGCCAGACTACGACGCGGCGCTCGCCGCTGCCAAGGAGCTGGCGGGCAGGTGACGCGCTCGATCAGCGCTCGCGCTTGAGCGGCGAATCGTCCGAGATCGCCCGGCTGCGCAGCGGCGTGACCTCGGTCGGCCGCTCGCGCCGGTAGGCCATCACTGCGTCGAGCGCGTGCTTCTTGATCGAGGTGACCATCGCCACCAGGCCATTGGCGCGGTTGGGCGAGAGGTTGGCGTTCAGGCCGAGCCGCTCGATGAAGGTCGGCGGCGTGGCGAGGATCTCCTCGGCGCGCTCGCCGGAATACACCCCGACGACCAAGGCGACCAAGCCCTTGGTGATGACCGCGTTGCTGTCGGCGAGGAAGAACAGGCGGTCGTTGTCGCGCCGGGCATGTAGCCAGACGTCGCTGGCGCAGCCGCGCACCTTGCGCTCATCGGTCTGCAGGTCCTGCGGCATCGGCGGCAGGTCCTTGGCCAAGGCGATGATGCGCTTGTAGCGGTCCTCCCAGTCGGGGAGTCCGGCGAAGTCGGCGACGATGCGATCGATCTTGTCCGCGACGCTCATGGCCCCAGTGTCCCGCGCTCGCTACCCGCGCCAACCGCATTCCCACCTAGCCCAGGCTCGGCTCTGGAGCATCAGCACCTGGTCAGCTAGGGTGCCCGCAATGGCCAAAGCCAAAGCCAACGCACCGACGGACGACCCGCGTCGCCAGGAACTGGCCGCGCTCGAGGCTCAGCTGCGTCAGCACGACCATCTCTACTACCGTCGTGCGCAGCCCGAGATCAGCGACGCGGCCTATGACGAGCTCCGTGACCGTTACGCTTCCCTCTGCGGCGTGCTCGCTGTCCCGGATGCGGATCGCTACGACGCCACGCTCGGCGACGACCATGCCGTCGGGTTCGCCTCGGTCCGGCACCGGGTGCCGATGCTTTCCCTCGAGAAGGCCAACACCGAGCCCGATGGCTATCACCGGGAAGGCGCCGACGCGCCGGCCGATGAGATCCCGACCGAGCGCGCGCAGCGCGACCAGACCGCGTGGGGCAAGCTCGAGAAGTGGGAACGCCGGGTGCGTGACCTGCTCGCGCTCGCGGCCGCCGCGCCGCTGCCGCTGGTGGTAGAACCCAAGATCGATGGCATCTCGGTGAGCCTGACCTACCGCGACGGCCGGCTGGTCCAGGCGGTCACCCGCGGGGACGGCGTCTCGGGCGACGTCATCACCGCCCAGGTCGAAGCTGCCGAAGCGGCGCCGATCGCGGTGACGGCGCGTGGCGCGTTCGAGGTACGCGGCGAGCTCTACCTGCCGCGCGCCGCCTTCGTCGCGCTCAACCAGCGCCTGCTGGCCGACGATGCCCGGCAGCTGGTCAATCCGCGCAACGGCTGCGCGGGACTGATGAAGCGCAAGGACGCCCAGAGTCTGCGCGGACTCGGCGTGCGCAGCTTCCTCTACGCCATCGCCTGGCACGAGGGCATCGCGTTGCCGGCATCGCACTGGCAGCGCCTGGACTGGTTGCGCGCCCAGGGCTTCCCGGTGCACCCCGGTGCCGCGCGCAGCAACGGCGTCGGCGAAGCGTACGCGCGCTGCCTGGCCTTCACCGCGCAGCGGCCGACCCTCGACCACGACATCGACGGCATGGTGATCAAGGTCGATGACGCCGACGCCTGGCAGCGCCTGGGCGTCACCGAGCACCACCCGCGCTGGGGCATCGCCTACAAGTTCCCGCCCGAGCGCGTACCGACCCTGCTCAAGGCGGTGACCATCCAGGTCGGCAAGACCGGCAAGCTCACCCCGGTGGCCGAACTCGAACCGGTGTTCGTCGCCGGCACCACGGTCAGCCGGGCCTCGCTGCACAACTTCGCCGAACTCGCGGCCAAAGATGTGCGCGTCGGCGACACCGTGCTGATCGAGAAGGCCGGTGAGATCATCCCCCAGGTGGTGCGCGTCGACGCCAGCCGCCCGCGCGGCGCGGTCGCGGTGCCGTGGCCGGAAGCATGCCCGACCTGCGGCAGCGCGGTGGTGGTCGAGCGGCGCGACGACGTTTCGGGCAAGCAGAACGTCACCCACTACTGCCCGAATCCGGGCTGCCCCGATCAGGTGCGCGAGCGTCTGCGCCACTTCGCCAGCCGTGGTGCTATGGACATCCAGGGCCTTGGTGCCGCGGTGGTCGACAAGCTGGTCGAGCGCGGGTTGGCCAAGCGTCCCGACGATCTCTTCCGCCTGCGCCAGGAGGACCTGGCGTCGCTGGAGATGGAGACCTCCAGCAATGGCGTGCAGCGCACGTTCGGCGCCAAGAATGCCAGCAACCTGTTGGCCGGTCTCGAGGCGAGCAAGGCCAAGGGGCTGGCGCGGGTGTTGGCCGGATTGGCGGTGCACGATCTCGGTGAGAAGCTCAGTGAGGACCTGGCTGCGCGTTTCACCAGCTGGGAAACCCTGCTGGCATTCGCCCGCGCCTACCTCGCCGACGAACCGCGCGCCGCGCTGGGCGTGCGCAAGGGCTTGAAGAAGCCCGAACTGCTGGGATACGCGCGGCGCCTGGGCTTGGAACCGCCCGAGAAGGCGACGATCGATGAGCTCAAGACGCTGGTGCGCGCCGCCGGTGTGCAGCCGATGGAAGGGATCGACGAGACCACCGCAGACACCGTCTTCTCGGAACTGACCACGCCAGTGATCACCACGGTGCTGGATGGGCTCGCGGCCGCCGGCGTCTCGCTGGCCGCAGAAGCGGTGGTCCAGGCGGCCGTCGCCGGCGTCGCCGGACGCACCTTCGTGCTCACGGGGACGCTGCCAACCCTGTCGCGCGAACAGGCTGAAGGCCTGATCAAGGCCGCGGGCGGCGCGACCAGCGGCTCGGTCTCCAAGAAGACCGCCTACGTGGTCGCCGGCGAGGAGGCCGGCAGCAAGCTTGCCAAAGCGCGGGAGCTGGGCGTGCCGATCCTCGATGAGGCGGGATTGCTCGCGCTGCTCAAGGGCTAGAGCAGAGATCGGGGCGGCGGGCGTGACAGCCTGGCGCGGATATCCGCAACCGGCCAGGGCGGCGGCAGGGGGCCGCCACCGAATCGCGCGGCGAGGTGCGCGTCCAGCACCGGGCCGAGGTCGAGCCCGGTGCGCTCGGTGAGGCGCGCGGCGACCTCGCTGAGCGTGGTCGCCGGGGTGATCGCGACGC
>JACDEC010000239.1 GCA_013816645.1 Planctomycetota bacterium | reverse complement strand
TATCGGGAGTTCGGCGAGCTGATGCAGGACGAGGAGGTGGTCGAGGCGCTGCTGGCGGCGGGGTCGCCGCAGGCGGTGCTCACGGTACTGCGGCATTGGTTCATTCACTAGCTGGGCTGGGGCGCGACGTGTGGCCGGCGTCTGGGTTGATCGATGTCGATCTTGGGATCCCGCCATGCTGCGCTCCGCTTACGTGCCCTGTCCTCGGCCGGGGCGGCCTTGCTCGCATTCATGGGCAGGGCCCCATGAATGCCACCCGACAGCGTTCGAGGACGCGCAACGCGCGACCGCAGGCTGCGAGAGGGGCTCCGGCACCCTTCGGGCGGCCTAGCGGCCGTGGCTTAGACTTGCCCAGCAGGCTGAGCGGACCAAGATCCCCGTCCCATGTTCGACGCCATCTCCGACCGCTTCAGCGCCATCTTCGACAAGTTCCGCTACGGCGGCAAGCTCTCCGAGGACAACATCCGCGAGGGCCTGCGCGACGTGCGTCGCGCCCTGCTCGAGGCCGACGTCAACGTCGAGGTGGTGCGCTCGTTCCTCGACAAGGTCACCGCCAAGTCGGTGGGCGAGGAGGTCCTCCAGGGCGTGCAGCCCGGCCAGCAGGTCGTGCAGATCGTCCACGACGAGCTGATCGCGCTGATGGGCGAGCCCGACACCGAGATCCCCTTCGCCAAGCACCCGCCGACCGTGATCCTGATGGCCGGCCTGCAGGGTTCGGGCAAGACCACCAGCTGCGCCAAGCTCGCCAAGCTGCTGGTCGAGCAAGGCAAGCGGCCCTTCCTGGTCGCCGCCGACCTGCAGCGGCCCGCCGCGGTCGACCAGCTCAAGGTGCTCGGCGGCCAGATCGGCGTGCCGGTCTACCACCAGCCCGGGGTGAAGGCGTCCGATCTCTGCGCCCAGGCGATCGCCGCCGCCACCGCCGACAACCGTGACGTCGTCATCCTCGATACCGCCGGCCGCCTGCACGTCGACGACGAGCTGATGAACGAGGTCGCCGAGATCCACCGCCGCGCCAAGCCGCACCAGACCTACCTGGTGATCGACGCGATGACCGGCCAGGATGCGGTGACCAGCGCCAAGGCGTTCAACGACCGCCTGCCGCTCGACGCGGTGATCTTCACCAAGCTCGACGGCGACGCGCGCGGCGGCGCGGTGGTCAGCCTGCGCGCGATCATCGGCAAGCCGATCAAGTTCGTCGGCACCGGCGAGAAGCTCGACGCCCTGACCCCGTTCTTCCCCGACCGCATGGCGCGCCGCATCCTCGGCATGGGCGACATCCTGTCCTTCGTCGAGAAGGCGCGCGGCGCGGTCGACGAAGAGGAAGCCAAGGCGCTCGAGGAGAAGATCAAGAAGAACAAGTTCGACCTCGGCGATTTCCAGCAGCAGCTCGAGATGATCGGCAAGATGGGCTCGCTGAAGGACCTGCTCGGACTGATCCCGGGCGTCGGTGCCAAGTTCAAGAACCTCTCGGTCGACGAGAGCGTATTCAAGCGCTACCGCGCGATCATCTCGTCGATGACCGGCGGCGAGCGCACCCGTCCCGACCTGGTCGACATGAGCCGCCGTCGGCGCATCGCCAACGGCTCGGGCACCAGCACCAACGATGTGCAGGGACTGCTCAAGCACTTCGCGACCATGCAGAAGATGATGGGCCGCTTCGGCGACATGCAGGAACTGGCGGCGAAGCTCCCCGACCAGGAGCAGCTGACCCCGGAGCAGCTGGCCAACCCCGGGCAGTTCATGCCCAACCCGAACAAGATCTTCAATCGCAAGGAGGACAACGAAGCGCTCAAGCGCTACCGCGCCGAGCGCAACCGGTTGAAGAAGGCGAAGAAGAAGCAGCGACGCTAGGCGTTCTTACCGCCCTGGCGGTCACGAGGGTCGATCACTGCCCCGCCGCGCTTGCGGGCCCAGCCCCGGTGGCAATGCTGATCCGATGCATTGCATGCATGTCCATTCCTGCGCTTGGCTTGGCGCGCCTGGACTACGTCCATGAAGGGGATCATCCTGGCCGGCGGCTCGGGTACCCGACTGCATCCGCTCACCCGTGTGGTCAGCAAGCAGCTGATGCCGGTCTATGACAAGCCGATGGTCTATTACCCGTTGAGCACCCTGATGCTCGGCGGCATACGCGACGTGCTGGTGATCTCGACTCCGCACGACCTGCCGATGTTCCGTCAGTTGCTCGGCGACGGCGCCCGCCTGGGCATGCGCTTCAGCTACGCCGAACAACCCAGGCCTGAAGGTCTGGCGCAGGCCTTCCTGATCGGAGCGGACTTCATCGGCGACGATCGCGTCTGCATGGTGCTCGGCGACAACATCTTCTACGGGAACGATCTCGGCGATTCGGTGCGCCGCGCCGCCGCGATCACCGAGGGTGCGCGCATCTTCGCCTACCATGTGCGCGACCCGAGCCGCTATGGCGTGGTCGCCTTCGACGCCGCCGGCCGCGCCACCAGCTTGGAGGAAAAACCGGAGAAGCCGAAGAGCAATTGGGCGGTGCCCGGACTCTACTTCTACGGTCCCGACGTCGTTGCCGAGGCGCGCGCACTCAGGCCCGGGGCGCGTGGCGAACTCGAGATCACCGATCTCAACCGCCGCTACCTCGAGCGCGGGCAACTCACGGTCGAGCGCTTCGGCCGCGGCATGGCGTGGTTCGACACCGGCACCCATCGCAGCCTGCTCGATGCGGCGATGTTCATCGCCACCATTGAAGATCGCCAGGGGCTCAAGGTCGGATGCCTCGAGGAGATCGCCTACACCCAAGGTTGGATCGGGAGGGACGAGGTCGAGGCCGAGCTACGACGCATGGGCAAGAGCCAGTACAGCGATTATTTGAGCGAACTGCTGCGTCCACCGCTCGCGGGGAGTTGAGCGATGCCCGGTCCCCTGGTTTCCGTTCCGGTGACAATCATGCGGCTGCTTGGGCTACGCATAGCCATCCGTTGGCTCAACTGTGGCCTGCGCCGACTGGTCGCGTTCACGCACATGATCCAGTACGGGCTCGACTGGGGGGCGCGGCCACGACCCGAATGGTACGATCATTTCATCGATCAGTATTGGCAATGGCGGGCGAGACGCCTCCCGTACGGTTGGGAGCGCGGCATCTTCAACCTGTTGGCTATGAAGCCGGACGCAGAGGTGCTCGAACTGTGCTGCGGGGACGGATTCAACGCCTACCACTTCTATTCTATCCGCGCTCGGCGTATCGTCAGCCTCGACTTCGATCCTCGGGCTATCCGCCACGCCAAGCGCAATCACCGCGCGAAGAATGTCGAGTTCGTGGTCGGCGACGTGCGCACGGCGATGCCGCCCGGTCCGTTCGATCACGTGGTATGGGACGCGGCGATCGAGCACTTCACCGAAGCCGAGATTGCCGACCTCATGGCGCAGATCCGTCGCCGTCTCAAACCAGCGGGCATGCTCAGCGGATACACCATCGTGGAGGGTGAGCATCTCAGCCACGAGGAGCACGAGTACGAGTTCAAGTCGAAGCAAGATCTGCTGCGCTTCCTCGAGCCGTGGTTCGCCAATGTCCTGGTGTTCGAGACCGTCTATCCTGGCCGCCACAACCTCTACTTCTATGCCAGCGATGGCCCTCTGCCGTTCGACGAAGGTTGGCTGGCGAAAGTCGAATCGAAGAGGGCCTCGGGGAAGGCCGGGATCGGAGCATGAACTCGGCTACGCACGTGCCGCGCCGCGTGCTCGTGACCGGCGGCTGTGGTTTCATCGGAACCCACCTCGTGCGATATCTGCTTGGCACCGACCCATCGTTGCGTGTGGTGAACCTTGATCTCTTGACCTACGCTGGCGATCGGACCAACCTTGCCGATCTCGAACGCGACAATGGCGACCGATATCGCTTCGTGCATGGCGATATCACTGACGAGATCATGGTGGGTGACATTTTCGCTACGGAGGCGATCGATACGGTCATCCACTTGGCCGCCGAGAGCCACGTAGACCGTTCGATCGACGCTCCAGACCAGTTCCTGCGCACGAACATATGGGGCACCTATAATCTGCTGCAGGCGGCGCGCCGGGCGTGGGGTTCACGGCGGGACGTGCGCTTCCACCACGTTTCCACCGACGAGGTATTCGGTTCGCTGGGTGAGCAGGGTTACTTCACTGAGGAAAGCCGTTACGATCCGTCGAGTCCCTACAGTTCCTCCAAGGCGGCCTCAGATCATCTCGTATGCGCTTGGCAGCGCACTTTCGGTCTGCCTGTGACCCTGTCGAACTGTTCGAACAACTACGGCCCATACCAGTATCCGGAGAAGCTCATCCCGCTGATGATCACCACGGCGCTCGCGCTACGACCGTTGCCCGTCTACGGTGACGGCCTGCAGGTGCGCGATTGGCTGTATGTCGAGGATCATTGCCGCGCCATCGACCTGATCGTTCGCGGGGCGAAGGCCGGCGCTACGTACGTGGTCGGTGGGCGCAACGAAATCGTCAACCTCGAAATGGTCCGCGCCCTTTGCGCCCTGCTCGACGAGATGGAGCCGAGGCCAGATGGCGGCTCGTACGCCTCGCTCATCACCCAAGTCGTCGATCGTCCTGGTCACGACCGCCGCTACGCCATCGATCCGGCACGTCTGATGCACGATCTCGGATGGATGCCGCGCGAGACGATCTCGACCGGATTGCGCGCGACGGTGGCGTGGTATCTGCGGCATCGCGGCTGGGTAGACGAGAAATCACGCCCGAAGGTTACGCCGCCGTCCGGTCATCGATCCTCGGTATGAGTTCGGAGACCATGGCACCTGCGCATGCGGCGCCGGTGGCGAACGCCGGATGGATATTCGCAGAGCGAGCCGTGCGAATCGGCTTCGACCTGACGCTCGGCATCTGGGTCGCGCGACATCTTGGGCCACACGACTATGGCGTACTCGCGTACGCGCTGGCGCTAGTCGCCCTGTTCGCGCCCCTGGCATCTCTGGGGCTGGAGGTGGTGCTGCTCAGGGAGTTGGTCAACAACCCAGGCGAGCGTTCCTCCATCCTCGGGACAGCAGCCGCGCTCAAGTTCGCGGGATCGTGCGCGGCCGGCATCGCTGCTATCATCGCCGTGGCAATCATCGATCCGGCTGACGCACGGGTGCTGCCCATGGTCATGCTGATTGCTTCCGCTCGGATCTTCCTCTCGGCCGACGTGATCGACGCCGACTATCAGGCACAGGGGCGCATGCGCCGCCCCGCGCTCGCACGTCTGGCATGCACCATTCTGATATCGGTGGCCAAGGCCGTGGTCCTTCTCGCGAGTGGCAACCTGCTGGCTTTTGCATGGATCGCGGCAGGCGAGTCGGTGCTTCTCGGTCTATGCCTCATGACCTCGCGATCGACCGATATCACCGGCGGGAAAGTGCAGTTTGCATGGCCATGGATGCGTCGTCTTCTGCGTGATAGCTGGCCGCTCGCGCTGTCTGCGGTCATGATCACCCTCTACATGCGCATCGACCAAGTCATGCTCGAATATTGGGTGAACGCTAGAGAAGTCGGCCGTTACGCCGTGGCAGTCCGGCTCAGCGAAGGATTGTTTGTGATCCCGATGACTCTGAGCGTCGTGATTTCGCCGGTAGTGCTCGCGACCCGGACGAAGCAGGGT
>JACDEC010000238.1 GCA_013816645.1 Planctomycetota bacterium | reverse complement strand
CTCAAGCACATGCCCTTCGCGGATCTGCGCAGCAACGGCGACATCCTGCTCGTCGGCGAACCCAAGGTCTACGCGCTGATCGAGGAGATGTTCGCGGCGACCACCGCCTGCTTCCGCACCAAGCGCATCCACATCGGCATGGACGAGGCTCACGACGTGCAGGGCGGGCGTTACGAGCAGATCAACGGCAAGCAGAGCGGCTTCCAGGTGATGAACCGCCACATGGCCGAGGTCGTCAAGATCACCGATCGGCTGGGACTCAAGCCGATGATCTGGAGCGACATGTACTTCCGCATCGGCAGCAAGAGCGGCGACTACTACGACCGCTCGGGTTCGGTGCCCGCCGAGGTCGCCGAGAAGATCCCCAAGCAGATCGACCTGGTGTACTGGGACTACTACCATCCCGACGCCGAGTTCTACGCCGAATGGATCGACCGTCACCGCGCGATGGGCAAGGAACCGATCTTCGCCGGCGGCGCGTGGATGTGGGGCATGCTGTGGCCGAACTACGATATCACCTCGCTGTGCACGCGCGCGGCGATGACCGCCTGCCGGGATCGCAAGGTGCGCGAAGCGCTGGTCACGGCGTGGGGCGACAACGGCAACGAGAGCGACGCCCTGGCCAACCTGCCCAACCTGCAGCTCTTCGCCGACTGCGCCTACGACGAGCGCGCCGACGACAAGACCCACCGCCGGCAGTTCGCGGGAACCACCGGCGGCACCTGGGATGCCTGGCTGCTCGGCGGCCTGCTCGACCGCGCGCCCGGCATCTTCTCGCTGGCCGAGACCTACGCGATCAACAAGCAGGCGCTGCCCGCCGCCGTGAAGGCCGTCGCTGACGGGAAGGAGAATTTCGGCCCGCAGAATCCGGCGAAGTACCTGCTCTGGCAGGATCCCATGCTCGGGCTCTACGACGCGCACGTCGGCCGCCTGCCGCTGGCCAAGCACTACGCCAAGCTGGCCAAGGACCTGGCCAAGGCGGTGCGCCGCAGCCCCGTCGACCGCGAACTGCTCACTCACGGCTACAACCTCGCCAGCGTGCTCGAACTCAAAGCCGACCTCGGCGTGCGGCTCTACGACGCCTACCACGCCAAGGGCGCGGCCAAGGTGACGCGGCTGCGCGAGCTCCACCGCAAGGTGCTGCCCGAACTGGCCAAGCGCGTGGAACGTCTCTACGACCACCACCGCGCGCTGTGGCTCGAGAACAACAAGAGCCAGGGCTGGGAGGTCCTGGAGAGCCGCTACGCCACCCTGCTGGCGCGGGTGCGCTTCGCCCACGAGCGCGTCGGCGCGTTCCTCGCCGGTCGCATCGACCAGCTCGAGGAACTCGAGGAGAAGCGCCAGCCCATGCACACCGACTGGGGCACCGGACGGCTGGGCAATTGCGGCGACTACCGACGCATGTACAGCCCGACGTTCACCTGACCCGCACCAGGACGGCGACGCCATGACCACCGCATCCACCTACGACGTGGCGCGCATGGCGCGACCGCGTGGCCTCGACGATCCCGCCTGGACCGCGCTGCGTCCGCTGGCGATCGCGCTCTTCCACCCGCGCAGCTCGGATCACCGCCCCGGCGTGACCGCCCGGATCGGCCACAGCGGTGAGCGCATCCACCTGCGCTTCGCGGTCGACGACCGCTTCGTGCTCTCCCGCCAGACCGAGCTGAACGCGCCGGTGTGCACCGATTCGTGCGTCGAGTTCTTCGTCGAGCCGCTGCCCGGCCTGGGCTACTTCAACTTCGAGGTCAATGCCGGCGGCACCGTGCATTGCTCGCACATCGAGGACCCCACGCCGATACCCGGCGGCTTCAAGAAGATGGACTTCCTGACCCGCCAGGAGCTCGCCGAGGTCGGCATCGCCACCACCCTGCCGCGGGTCATCGACCCCGAACGGCCGGACGCGGTGTCGTGGCAGCTCGCGCTCGATATCCCCGTCACGGTGCTCGCCAAGCGCCTGCGACGCGAGCTCGCGCCATCCGGCACATGGCGCGCGAATCTCTACAAGTGCGCCGACCATTCCTCGCATCCGCATTGGGCGAGCTGGGCGCCGATCGGCGAGCGCTTGGCCTTCCACGTGCCCGACCGCTTCGGCGAGCTGCGCTTCGCGCCCTGACCGTCACCGGGGCGCGCATGCTCCGGCGCGCACTTGTGGGTTTGGTCAGGCGCCGCGCCGGCCGATGGCGGCGCGGCCGAGCCGCTGATTCAGCGCTTGGCGGGTGATCCCCAGCATGGTCGCCGCCGTCGCCTGGTTGCCGCCAGAACGGCGCAGCGATTCGACGACCAGCAGGCGTTGAAGCTCGCGCAAGGTCGGCAGGCGCCGCGGGAAGCGCAGGCCATCGGGCTGCTCGAGCAGCGCGCTGGCGAGCCCGGAGATCGCCGCGTCGAGATCCCGCGCCGTCACCGTGGACAGGCCGCGTCCCACCATCACGGCCACCACCGCCTGCAGCTCGCGCAGGGTCCCGGGCAGCGAACGCGCGGCGAGCAGGGCGAGGGCATCGTCATCGAGGTGCGCGCAGGATCCGCCGGCCTCCTCAACAAACGACCGCCACAGCATCGGCAGATCCCCGGGTCGCTCGCGCAGCGCGGGAACGTGGAAATGGCGCTCGCCCAGCAGATGGATCAGCGCGGGGTCGAGCCGATCATCGGCGCGCAGCCGTTCGAGCGGCCAGCTGGTGGCGCACACCACGCGCGCGCTGCTGCGCCGCACCCGCGTGCCGCCGACCGGGACATAGGCGGACTGCCCGATCAGCCGGAGCAGCGCCGGAATAGCCTCGGTGGCGAGTCCGTCGATGCCGTCGAGGTAGAGCGTTCCCGCCGACGCGGTGAGCACCGCTCCGGCGATCGGCGGCGCGCCACCGCGCGCCCCGTCGTTGCCGAACAGGGCGAGGTGCAGCGATTCCGCGTCGACGCCCGACACATCGACCACCACGAACCGCCCTGGGGATGACCCGCCGCGATGCAGTTCGCGGGCGAAGGTCTCCTTGCCGCTGCCGATCTCACCGGTGATGGTCAGCGAGCGGGCGCATGGCGCGAGCGCGCGACCCCGTTCGCAGAGCGCGACGGTGAGCGGATCGACAGCGATGAACCGCCGATCGACGACATCAGCCGCGGTGGACCGCGCTTCGACCGGCCGGCGGATGTGGTCCCGCACCCGCGCGAGCAATGTCGACAGGGCGCCGGCATGCACATCGCCCTGGCTGAGCGGCGCGTCGCGATCGATGACCTCGACCGGCGAGCGTCCGCGCAGGCGTTCGAGCAGCGGGAACAGCTCCTGACCGGCCGGACCGAATGCCTCGGGCCTGACCAGGATCGCGGCGAAGCGCTCGGCCACCAGAGCCGCGCGGATCTCGCTCAGGCGGCGCAGCACGACCACCGGACCGAGCCCGGCGCGGACCAGCATCGTCGACACCAGATGCGCGCCTGGTCCCTGGTCGATGACGGCTACGCGTTGCGATCGCACCGTCGGGATGGGAGTCTTGGCCACGCCGCGCAGGCTAGGTCGACCGTCCAGGGAACCAGGGGACAAGTAGGCACCCTGTTCAGCGCTGCGCACGATGAGCTTGCTGAACGCCGTTCAGCAGGCAGCGACGCGCACGCGGGTTGTAAGGGGATCGTGCGCTGCTTACGCGAGGCGGACGTGACGCCGGTAGCATCGGAACATGGCCGAACAGCAGGTGACCGGGCGGATTGCCACCTACGACGATCAACGCGTGCATCGCCGGGAATGGTTCATTGAGCGCGTGGGATGGGCTGCGCTCATCGCCTTCACCGCCGCCGCCGCCCTGGGGGTGACCGGTTCCTCGGGCCCGCTCAATCGTCGCCAGGCCAGCGCCGGCGGCCTGGTGGTCGATCATCACCGCTTCATCCGCCACCAGTCCCCTTACGAGTTGCGCATCCGCGTGCCCAGCGACGCGCCGCGACCCACCGTGATCGCCATCGACCGCACCTACCTCGACGGGGCGACCATCGCCCAGGTCGTCCCCGCGGCGACCAGCGCGGGCGCCACCGACGACCGCTGCACCTTCACCTTCGCGCCCGGGACCGATCAGGCGGTCTTCCAGCTCGAGACCTCGCGCTACGGCGCGCACGCCGGGTCGATCGGTGTCCTCGGTGGCCCCGAGGTGCGCATCGACCAGTTCATCTGGCCGTAGGACCGACATGGACTCGATCATCCGCGCGCTGTGCGTCTACCTGTTCCTGCTCGTGCTCTTCCGCATCGCCGGCAAGCGCACGCTCGCCGAGGTCTCGACCTTCGACGCGGTGCTGCTGCTGATCATCTCCGAAGCCATCCAGCAGGCGCTGATCGGCAACGACAGCTCGATGACCAACGCCTTCGTGGTGGTCGCGACCCTGGTCGGCTGCAACCTGCTGTTCTCGCTGCTCAAGCGGCGTTCCGGCCCCATCGACCGCGCGGTCGAGGGCGTGCCGATCGTGCTGGTCAAGGACGGCGAACTGCTGCGCGAGCGCATGCTCAAGGAACGCGTCGATGAGGACGACGTGCTGCACGCCGCGCGCCTGGCTCACGGCCTGACCAGAATCGAGCAGATCCGCTACGCCATCCTCGAGTGCAGGGGCGGCATCACCATCATCCCGCGCGAGGGCTGACCACTCGCAGGACGTGGCACGTGCGTGCATGAATCACGGGCTGGCTGGGGGCGAAGCGTCCCCGCGAGCGTTGCCTAGTAACCGAGTTGCCCTAACCTTGGCGTCAACGCTCATGGCCAAGCTCACCTCGCATCGGGCGCTGGCCCTGCAGATCGCCACCATCCTGCGCAAGGAGCTTCTCACCAAATACCAGCCTGGGGACCGCATTCCCGGCGACAATGAGCTCGCCGAGCGCTTCGCGGTCAGCTACATGACCGTGCGCCAGGCGATGGTCAGCCTGGTCCACGAGGGCGTGCTGGTCCGTCGGCAAGGCAAAGGCACCTATGTCGCCGAACTCGTCGGATCCCAGACGGTGGCGATCTACTGCGAACTGGATCTCTACCGCCATCCACCCGGCACCTACGCAGCGCTGATCGTCGGACAATTACAGCAGGTCCTCGAGGAAGCGCGCATCCCCTCGCAGGTGTTCCTCGGCACGGTGCCGGCCTACACGAAGCCCAATAAGCAGGCGGTTCCTGCCGAGCCGACCTGCGCGAGCTTCCTCGAAGCCGTGCAGAACCAGCGGCTGCGCGGCGTATTCGCGATCAACTCCCACCCCCACGAAGCGTGGCTGAAACCCCTGCGTCAGCGCAAGGTGCCGGTGATCGGCGCCGACGTCGGCCTGGAGCACCAGATCCGCAACGACACCACTAGTGGCATCGGCTTGGCCATCGCCCATCTGGCGAAAAGCGGCATCCGCGACATCGCGCTGCTCGACTGGCTATCGGCCGGCGGGGTCGAGGGTCCCGAATCCACCCGGCACGCCTTCCGCCAGGCGATGCTCGCCAACGGGCTGGAGCTGCGGCCCCAGCGCATCGCCGGCGACATCCATCCGCTGATACCCGGAGCCGGCTGGTTCCTGTTCAAGTCGGTGTGGGAGGCATCCGATCGCAAACCGCAGGCGCTGATCATCGGCGACGACCACCTGTTCCGCGACGCGCTCGACGCCGCGCTCGCCCAGGGCC
>JACDEC010000237.1 GCA_013816645.1 Planctomycetota bacterium | reverse complement strand
GGCGATGGCCTGCG
The DNA here is from genome assembly GCA_013816645.1 of Planctomycetota bacterium. Lineage (GTDB taxonomy): Bacteria > Planctomycetota > UBA11346 > UBA11346 > UBA11346 > JACDEC01. The sequence continues at coordinate 5,598 of JACDEC010000237.1, read as the reverse complement.
GATTCGCCGACGCCGCGTCGTTGTGCCGGTGCTTCGCGCGCCGGGTCGGCTGCGCGCCGGGCGCCTATCGCCGTCGAGCTGCCGAGTCGTCGCTCAGACGAGGGGATCGCCCGGCTTGATCATCCAGGCGGAGTCATGCCTGGTGAAGCCGATGCGTGGGTAGTAATCCACAGCCTGCGGTGCGGACAGCAGGATCAGCGTGGCCTGGGGCGCATGCTCGCGGCAACGCCGGATGAGTTCGCGGCCGATGCCGGAACGCTGATGGCGGTCGTCGACGGCGAGGTCGCTGAGATAGGTGCAGTAAACGCCGTCGGTCAGTGCGCGGGCGATGCCGACCAGTTCGGTCCCCGACCAGGCACTGATCACCAGGTTGGCATGGGCGAGCATGGTCGCCATGCGCGCGCGGTCGTCGATCGGCCGCCGACCGCCGAGGGAGCAGGCGCGGTAGCAGGCGAGCACCGCGTCGAGGTCGAGGTCGTTGCCGAGGCGGTAGGTTGGCATGGTCGGAGGGAGCTCAGGACGCAATGGTGAAGTGGAAGGTCGCACCCTTGCCCGCTTCGGACTCCACCCAGATGCGCCCGCCGCGCTGGGTGACCAGTTTGCGGCACAACGCCAGGCCGATGCCGGTGCCGCTGATCTCGGCCTGGGTGTGGAGGCGGGTGAACATGGCGAAGATGCTCTCGTGGTGGGTGGGAGCGATGCCCAGGCCGTTGTCGCTGACCGAGAACGCCCATTGCCCGCCATCGCGCGCGGCCGAGATGCGGACGGTCGGCTTGCCGTCGCGGTACTTGAGCGCATTGCTGATCAGGTTCTGGAAGACCTGGGCGAGGTGCAAACGGTTGAAGCGCACGACCGGCAGCTCGCCACGCTGGATCTGCGCACCGCTCTCCAGGGTCTCGGCGCGCAGCGCGGTCAGCGCGTCGTCGAGCGCCAGACCGCTGGCCACCGGAAGATCTTCGGCGTCGCAGGTACCGAACCGCGAGTATTCGAGCAGACCGCGGATCAGTTCGCGCATGCGCGCGGCGCCGTCGACGGCTTGGCGGATGTAGGCGAGCGCCTTGTCATCGAGCGTCCCCGCGGCGCGGCGCTCGAGCAGGCCGAGAAAATTGACGATCAGGCGCAGTGGCGCCTGGAGATCGTGCGAGGCGATCGAGGCGAACTCCTCGAGCTCCTGGTTGCGCTGGCGCAGCTCGTCGGCGGTGTCCTTGAGCTGCGCTTCGACCTGGTGCTGGCGGCTGAGGTCGAGCACCATGGCCACGTTGCGCTGCGAACCATCGAGGCTCGCGGCCGCGACCAGCACCGGGGTGCGCGCGCCGTCCGGCCGGACGTAGTCCTTGGTGAACGGCGTGGTCCTGCCGGTGCGGCGGATCTCCACGACCTTGTCCTGGCTGAGCGCGCGGTGCTCGTCGGCGGTGGCGGTGTCCCAGCGGACCTCGCCGCGTTCGAGGGCCGCGCGATCGCGGCCGATGATGCGCAGGTACTCGTCGTTGGCATCGAGCACGCGACCGTCGTTGTGGGTCACGCACAGGCCGAAGAGGTTGGACTCGGCCATGTTTCGATAGATCGACTGGCTCTCGCGCAGGTCGTCCTGGGCGCGGTGCTGGGCCGACACCTCGCTGACCACGACCGAGAGGCCGGTGGTCGCCCCGGCACCGTCGCGCATGGGTTCGATGGCGTAGTCGAACCAGCGGAGCGGCTCGACGTCGTGCAGGCGGACGGTGCGGCGGACGCCGATCCCGGTGGTCAGCACCTCGCGCTTGAGCGCGACCACTTCGGCGAGCGCTTCGCATGGGGGCAGGTTCCGGTTCTCGACCCCTTGCGGGTCGTCGACGGAATCGCCGTGGATCCAGGTGTAGCGCAGTTCGTCGTCGACGGAGTAGATGCACAGCGGCGCGGCCGCCAGCGCCACGCGCATGCGCTCATCGGAGGTGCGCAGGTCGCGCTCGGCTCGGCCCAGCCGCAGCAGCGCGCGCACCTGGGCGAGCAGTTCACGCTGGTCGATGGGATGGATGAGGTACCCGTCCGCGCCGCTCTCGAAGCCGGTGGCGCGGTCCTCGCGGGTGACGAAGTGCGCGGAGATGCTCAGCACCATCAGCGAGCGCAGGCGCGGATCGGCCTTGATGCGCCTGCAGAGTTCCAGGCCGTTGATGTCGGGCAGATCGACATCGCAGATCGCCAGGTCGAAGCCGGGGTCGAGCAGCGTCAGGCCCTCGGTGGCGTTCGACGCTTCGACGACCTCGTAGCCGCCCTGGCGGAGGATGGCGCCGAGCACGTAGCGGTTGGCGGGCGTATCGTCGATAATCAGGATGCGCGCCGGCTGCCGACCGCGACCGCCCTCGATTTCAGGTCCGGCCATCGCCTGGCTTGTACAGCGATCCATCGTGGCGGAGAGCGATTTGTCCTACAGTAGAACGCGTCACGCCGGCAAGGTGAACCAGAAGCGCGAGCCCGTGCCCGGGGTCGATTCCACCCCGATCGTCCCGCCATGGCGGGCGACGATGCGCTTGCACAGCGCCAGGCCGATGCCGCTTCCGGGGTAGGCACCGATCGCGTGCAGGCGTTGGAAGATCTCGAAGACCCGCTCCTGCTGCTCCGGAGCGATGCCGATGCCGTTGTCGGCGACGCTGAAGACCTGGAAGGCGCCGTCGCGCACCGCCGTGACCCGGACCTCGGGGGGGCGCTCGCTGCGGAACTTGAGCGCGTTGGCGATGAGGTTCTGGAATACCTGGGTGATCAGCCCCTGGTCGGCGGTGATGCGCGGCAGTTCGCCAGCGGAGACCATAGCCGCGCTCTCGCGCACCTTGAGCGCGAGGTTGTCGAGCGCGGCGGCCAACGGGATCGCGGCGTCGATCTCCTTGCGCTCCAACGGCGCGCTGCCGGTCTGGGCGAGGGAGAGCAGATCGCGCACCAGCAGCGTCATGCGCGCCGCGCCGTCCACCGCGTAGTGGATGTACTTCCTGGCCTGGTCGTCGAGCTCGGCGGCGTAGCGGCGGTCGAGCAGGCTGAGGTAGTTGCTGATCATGCGCAACGGTTCCTGCAGGTCGTGCGAGGCGATGTACGCGAACTGCTCGAGCTCGCGGTTGGTGCTGCGGACCTGGTCCTCGGCCCGGCGGATGCGCATCAGCGCCTTGACCGTGGCGAGGAATTCGGGGGGATCGAGCGGCTGGGTGAGGTAGCCGTCGGCGCCGCTCTCCAGGCCCTCGATGCGATCCTGGGTGCGGGTGAAGCTCGCCGACATGTTGAGCACCAGGATCGACGCCGTCGCCGGATCGTCCTTGATCCGGCGGGCGAGGACGGTGCCCTTGATGTCGGGCAGGTTGACGTCGAGCACGGCCAGGTCCGGTCCCTTGGCCAGCAGTTCGATCGCCTGCGCGCCGCTCGCAGCTTCCAGGACGCGGTACCCGGCGCGCAACAACAGACGGCTGAGCACGTAGCGGTTGGCGTCGTTGTCGTCGACCACCAGGACCGTACCAGAGGACGGCTCGCTCATTACGCGGCTCCCGGCCGATTGGCGATCAGCCCGACCTGCTCGAGCGCGGCCAGGGTCGCAGCGCGCGCGGACTGCGGATCGGTGCCCTTGGCGGCGAGGATGGCGTCGGCGCGCACCAGGCGCGCGCAGGTGCGCTCGTCCATGACCTGGGCGCTATAGATGACCACGCGGATGTCGTGGGTCTCGGGATCGTCCTTGAGCAGCTCGAGCACCTCGAAGCCCGACAGGTTGGGCATGTAGAGGTCGAGGAAGACCACGTCGGGATGCAGGCGCTTGGCGGCGTCCATCCCAAGGGCGCCCGAAGACGCCTCGATCACCTCGAACGACAGCGGCAACAGCCCCTTGAGCAGGTAGCGCGAGACCTCGTCGTCGTCGATGATCAGCACCTGGCGCTTGAAGACGCCTTCGGCCGGCTGGATGTCGGCCTCGACCAGGGACGCCTGCGCCGCGCCGGCGTACTGCGCGGGGATGTCGAGGACGAAGGTCGAGCCGATGCCCGCCCGGCTGGTCACCGAGAGCCGGCCGCCGAGCAGTTCGGCCAGGCGCTTGGACAGCGGCAGGCCCAGTCCGCTGCCCTTGAAGCGTTGGCTGACCCCGGTCTCGACCTGGCCGAACTCGTCGAAGATACGGCCGATGTCCTCGCTGCGGATGCCGACGCCGGTGTCGGTGACCGAGAAGGCGATCCGACCCGGAGCCGACGGCGTCACCGTGACCCGGACCTCGCCGCTCTCGGTGAACTTGAGGGCGTTGGAGATCAGGTTGCGCAGGACCTGCGAGACCTTGCCCTCGTCGGTGTGCAGGCGCAGCGGCTCGTCGGGCACGTCGATGTGCAGGCTGACCGTCGCGTTGCCGGCGAGCAGCGGCTTGAGCATGCCTTTCAGCGAGCCGAACAGATCGTCGACCGCGAAGTCGACCGGCTTCACCGTCACCTTGCCAGCCTCGACCTTGGCGATGTCGAGCAGGTCGTTGACCAGCCCGGCGAGCGATTCGGCGGAGCGGGCGATGAAGCCGACCTGGCGCTCCTGTTCGCCGGTCAACTCGCCGTCGGTGCGGTTGGCGAGCATGCTGGCCAGGGCGATGATCGAGTTCAGCGGAGTGCGGAACTCGTGGGTCATGTTGGACAGGAAGCGCGACTTCACCTCGGAGGCCTTGCGCAGGAAGTCGGCGCGGGCATCGAGCTCGGCGTAGAGCGCGACCACCCCGCGATTGGTGTCCTCGAGCTCGCGGTTGACCGCCTGGACCTCGGCCTGGCGCTGCTGCAGCTCGTCGAGCACGCGCAGCAGCTCCTGGTTCTGCTGCTGGACCTCGCCGACCGGATCGCCCGGCACGCCCTTCGCCAGGGCGGCAGCGATGCCTGCCAGCACCTCGGGTCCGACCGGGGCGGTGCGCGGCGGCAGGAACTTGGCCATCGTCACCGTGGTGCCGCTGCCGGGAACGCTGACGATCTCGAACTCGTCCATGATCCGCCGGGTACCGACCAGGCCCATGCCCATGCCGGTGCGCGAATCGTAGTGCCCGGTGAGGATGTCGGCGAGGTTGGCGATGCCCGGGCCGGTATCGGCGACGCGGATGATCAGCCGGCGGTGCGCGTCCTGCTCGAACTGGAAGGTGGCCTTTCCGCCGCGCGCGTAGCGGAAGGCGTTGCGCACGATCTCGGAGACAGCGGTGCCGATCTTTGTCTGCGCCTGCAGGTCGAAGCCGAGCAGGCTGGCGATCTGGCGCGCCCGCTGCCGCGCCAGGACCACGTCCTGCTCGCTGCGGACCTCGACCGAGAGCAGCTGGCGCAGCGTCGTCATCACGCCTCCTGCTTGACCACCACGACGCTGGCGTCGTCGCGACCTCGTGCGGCGTCGCGGTGCAGCGCCGCGGCGATCACCGAGGGATGCCGCGACGGCAGCCCGGGAGAGCCGTCGAGGTTCCAGCGCGTCTGCAGGCCGTCCGAATGCATGACCAGCAGGGCATCGGCCGCCCACGGGTAGCTGAACTCCTGGGCCTTGCGCAGCTGGTTGCCGACGATGCCGTTGTGCGAGACCATGCTGCGCAGCTCGCCGCCGCGCAGGATGGCGCCGGCGATGTTGCCGATGCCGGAGAAGCGAGCGACCCGGGCG
>JACDEC010000236.1 GCA_013816645.1 Planctomycetota bacterium | reverse complement strand
AGGCCGAAGCGCGCGAGCTTGTCGCGCTGCTGCGCCAGCGGCGCGTTGCTGACCACCGCCAGCGGCACGCCGCGCAGCGCGTCGAGCGCGGGCAGGGTGTCGGGGAAGAGCCGCCAATCGCGGCGGCAACCTTCGAGATAGGTGGCGAAGCGCGCGTCGCACTCGGCGTCGCTGATCGCATCGTCGGCGAACAGCGCGCGGATCCGCGCGCGGCGCTGGCCCTGGAAGGGGATCTCGCCGGCGAGGTAGCGATCGAACGCCGCCGCGGTCGCGGTCTTCCAGCGCAGCGGGAAGTCGGCGCACGGCGGCAGCTGATCGCGGAATACCCCCTGAAACACCAGCGCCGCCGAGCGTTCGGCGGCGCTGTGATCGAGCAGGGTGTCGTCGAGGTCGAAGCAGACGGCACGGATGGTCATGGAGCTGCGTGCGGGCGAGGAGGGAGGTCGATGATCAGGTCCGCCGATGGGTCGCCGCCGTCATCGTTCCCGTCGATGCCGTACGAGTAAGCGCCGACGATGCTTCCGTTCTGAAGTTGTGGTTTCAGCGGACTGTGATTCGGGTTGAAGGGATCAACCGGCCAAGGCGACGATCTCAGCTCGGCGATGAGCAGGCGAAGGCCGATTTGACCTTGGATAACGTTAATGATTCCCGAAGCATAGTTGTTGTATTTGCCGTTCGCGCCCACAGCGGCCATCAGCTCGCATTCTGTCGTCGCCTGCATCGTAATGTCAAACAGGTCCAAAGTGATGTGACCAACCTCGCAGCGCGTCCGGCGCCTCCGCCAATCGGTCACCTTCAAGATCGATCCAGGATCCGACCCCACGTCGCGACAACGCTCCTGAGCGAGTATGGCATAGGTCTCGCGGAGCCGTTCAAGTACAGGCAGTTGCAAGCAATCGAGGTCGCCGGCGAGAGCGGTGCGTTCGCCCTGCGGAATATCGGACAAACGGCGGAAAATCGGCTGGATCGGAGGAATCCATTCTTTGGAAGGGCGCAGCCGCAGACAGCGACGAATGTCGGCAGCGATCGTGTCGTGGGGCGCGAGGAGCACCCGCTCAGTCGCGAGCAGGCGTGCGCTGCCTAGGGGTATGCCGCAAATGGAGCGCCACCTTGGGGCTAATGCAGTCGGGTCTACCGGCAGGTGGCTGTCGACCGTTGCAAAAAATGTGGCCAGTGCGAGTTCGTGGCGCGCATGGAAATCGACTATGTCATCGGGAACTGGCATTCCTACTCGAGGAATCGGAAGGTGCTTGCGTTCCTGCGTGCTTTTGGCGAATTCCGATTCCGCACCAATTGGGGACGCTTGAGGTTGAGGCAAAGGTGATTGCCAGCGTTCCACGCCGAGACGCGCCGCTCGCGCTCGCAGCCGCTCGATATCTGCATCCGAGTTCCATAACATCACCACGCCCAGCAGCGCGGCCGTCGCCACGAACAGCACGCCGCCGCTGATGATCAGCCACCCGCGTCGCCGCTGTTCCAGCGACGTCGCCGCGTCGCTCACGCGCTCAGCCCTTCGGCTTCACCATCGCCAGCACGACCTTGACGATGTCGTCGGCATAAGGCAGGTAGGCCTTCTCCATCGCCTTGGCCTGCGGGCTGATCGAGGTCGCGGCGCCGACGCGCTCGACGGGGTGGTCGAGCCAGTCGAAGGCGCGGCGGGTGATGGTGTCGGCGACCTCGGCGGTGAACGAGCAGGTCTTCACCGCCTGGCTGCCGACCACGACCTTGCCGGTCTTCTTCACCGAGGCGATGACGGTCTCCCAATCGAAGGGCACCAGGGTGCGTGCGTCGATGACTTCCAGCGACACGCCGTGGTTCTTCTCGAGGATCTCGGCGGCCTTGACCGCTTCGTTCACCACGTAGCTCCAGCCGATGAAGGTCGCGTCCTTGCCGGCCTTCTTGATCGACGCCTGGCCGAAGGGGATGAAATACTCCTCCTCGGGGACCTGGCCCTTCATCGAGTAGAGCATCTGCCCTTCGACGTAGAGCACCGGGTTGTCGTCGCGGATCGCGGTCTTGAGCAGGCCCTTGGCGTCGTAGGGGTTCGACGGCACCACCACCTTGATGCCCGGGGTGTGGCAGAAGATCGATTCGATGGACTGCGAGTGCTGGCCGCCGTAGCCCTTGCCGCCGCCGGCCGAGGCGCGGATCACCATCGGCACGGTGCGGGCGCCGCCCGACATGTAGTGCCACTTCGCGGCCTGGTTCGAGATCTGGTCCGAGGCCTGCAGGGCGAAGTCGAAGTACATCAGCTCGACGATCGGGCGCAGCCCGGCCATCGCCGCGCCGACCGCGGTGCCGCAGATCGCCGACTCGCTGATCGAGGTGTTGAACACCCGGTCGCGACCGAAGGTCTCGAGCATGCCCGAGGTCACGAAGAACGCGCCGCCGTAGTCGGCGAGGTCTTCGCCGTAGAGCACCACGCGACCGTCGCGCGCCATCTCCTCGACCATCGCCTCCTTGATCGCGTCCTTGTAGAGGATCATGCCCTGGGCGTCGCGCTTGGACTTCTCGACCGGCAGCAAGGTCTTGGGATTGGCGTAGGCCGCGGGCACCTTGTCGCAGGTGCTGTCGGCGTAGAGGTACTTGTAGAGCTCGCTGGCCGAGGGATCGGGCGAGAAGGCGGCCTTGAGCGCTTGCGCTGCGTTGCGGTCGAAGGACTTCTGGTAGATCGCCTCGAGATCGGCCTGCGTGCACAGCTTGCACTCGATGAGCTGCTGGCCGTAGGTGAGCAGGGGGTCGATGTCGCGCCAGGCGGTCTCCTCCTCCTTCTTGCGGTAGGCCTTGCGCGGGTCGGACAGCGAGTGCCCGTAGTACCGGTAGGTCATCAGCTCGCGCAGGATCGGACCGCGGCCTTCGCGGCACTCGTTGACCGCCTTGGTCATCGCCTTGCGCACGGACAGCACGTCCATGCCGTTGACCACCTCGGCCTGCATGCCGTCCTGGGCGAAGCCCCAGCCGCGGCAGGCGAGGTAGGGCACGTCGCAGAGCTCGCCGTGGGTTTGGCCGGTCATGGCGTAGAGGTTGTTGAGGATGCAGAACACCACCGGCACGCCCTTTTTGCGCTCGTGCAGGCCGTTCTCGAACTGCGGCATGGTCGCCATCTGCATCGACTCGAGGGTGATGCCGTTGGAGAACGCGCCGTCGCCGACGAAGCACACCGCGACCTTGCCGTCGTCGAGGTAGCGCGCCGCGTAGGCCGCGCCGGTCGCGATCGGGGTGCCGCCGCCGACGATGGCGTTGGCGCCGAGGTGGCCGAGCGAGAAGTCGGCGATGTGCATCGAGCCGCCGCGGCCCTTGCAGTAGCCGTGCTCCTTGCCGAAGAGTTCGCAGATCGAGCGGTAGATATGGTCGGCGAGCAGCTCCTGGCGGATGCCCTCGGTGTCTCCGCTGGTGACCTGGATGGTGTAGTAGGCGATCCGCTGCTTCATCTGCTCGGCGGTCATGCGCAGGATCGCGGCGTAGCCCTTGGCGATCGAGTCGCCGTGCCCGCGGTGGGTCGAGGTGATGTAGTCGTCCCAGCCGAGGATCGAGCAGGCGCCGACCGACGCGCCCTCCTGGCCGATCGAGAGGTGGGTGGGGCCGGCGTATTCGTACTTGCCGGCCAGCGGGGCGTAGGCGCCGCTGCGCAGCTGGTAGATCATCTCCTCGAGCGCGCGCACCGCGCACATCTGCTCGTAGAGCGAGATCGCCTCGGCCTTGGTGATCGCCTTGCTCTGCAGCTCCTCCATCAGCGTGGTCCGCGTCTGGAACACCGGGATCTCGCTCGCCTTGAGCGTGGTCGGGGTGAACACGGGCATGCAATCGAGGCTGAGGACCATGGGGTCTCCGAGGAGCGTGGGGCGCGGTCTGGGGGGTCGCCCACGCTAGCCCCAGCGACGGGGGGGTCAATGCGGGCTGGGGCAACTCCTCGACTCTTGATGATGGTTTTTCGCGCTGTCGACGGTCAGATCGCCACGAAGCGCATCGTACGCCATGGACCGAGTTCTCCTCATCGACGCCGCACTTGCCCGGCGCAACTATGCCCCGCACCTCCGGCAGCGCATCGAGCGCCTGCTCGATGGGGTCGAGGATCGCCAGCGCCTGCATTGCTGCAGCTCGGGGTGCTTCGTGTGCTCGCGGGAGTTGTTGGCGATCGTGGGTGAGGTGGAGGATGGGCTGGCGGGGCGGCCGGTGGATGTGACGGCGAAGCCGCGGGGGATTGAGATGCCGCCGGGGTTGCGGGGGGATGAAGGGAAAACCGAGAAGTAAGGCGGGAAGGGAGCACAGGTTGCTTCCCCCGCCATGCCTTGCGCTCCGCTGTCGCGGTGCTCGGCATCCCGCTCGGGCGGGGCGAGCGGTTGTGCCGCTCGTGGCTCAGTCAGCGCGACTTTGGCTGCCAAGCGTTGCATGCGGGCGATCTCACGCTGGCGGTCCTCGCCATCCATGACCGTGACGGTCAGCTGTGGCTTGACGGCGACGCGCTGAGCTGCCGTTCGCTACTTCGCCTCCGCCGGCGGCAGCGACTTCATCCAGATGCGCCAGCCGTTGGTGGTGCGGTGGAAAATGGCGTGGTCCGGATCGGTGGAATCGTCGAGCGGCACCGCGAGGTACTCACCGTCGCAGAGGTTCCACTCCGCTGGGTCACGTTCGACCGTACGCGCGATGATCTCCCGCCGCGCGCGGGCCCCATTGATGATGATGTCCAGACGCTGGCGCGCCCGTTCTGGGTCTGCGGGATCCCCGAAGTCGACCAGCGTGAAGAGGATGGCGGGATCCGGTTGGGCATCATCGACCCATGCAAGGAGGCGGCGAACGAGGGCCTTGGCTTCGTCCACGTCGGAGGCCGCCGCCGGACGGACCTCGAAGAAGAACTCGCCGCGGACGTCGTCGAGCACCTTGGCGAATGCGGCCGTGTCATCGATCGCCCTCGCCAGGCGCCGCACGATATATAGCTGCCGTCTCAGCCGTGCGATACGCATGAGGAGGTTGCGTCGCTGCGCACCGCCCACCGTTGGATCCTCACGCACCTCCTCGATCGCTCCGTCGAATTCCTCCTTGATGGCAGCGAGAGCCTCGCCCGAGAGGAGGCCGCGCAACTCGGGATCCGCCGGCGATTTGGCGCACTTGAGCGCGGCGCCGACGTGGAGCACGACGTCCTCGATCACGACGAGCACCGCGGCGGGGTCGTCGGCCTGCTCGAGCGCGTAACGGATGTCAGCCGCGCTCGGTGCGGCTGCCGGAGTGGGCGCATCAGCGCCCATCGCCACTGCGCCAATGGAGAGCATGCCAATGATCAGGGGACGAATCATCGTGCTCAATTTCCAGGTGCGGGAATAACGACGAAGGCCAGCGCTTGAGGCGGAATCCGGCAGCATCATGGCGCAGGTCGGCGAGCAGCAACGCCTTGGCATCGCAGGCGAGACTGAATGGCGAATCTGAAAACCACGTGTTGCACATGACGAGGGTAGGTTTAGGCGAGCTCAGCCAATTCCGCCGCGTGCGGTAGTGTGATCCTCCCCCGGTTTTGTGGACGCCCAGATAAGCGGGAAACCGCTGCTAGGATGCACCCCCATGACCAATCCAACACCGCCCCGGACCGCGAAGGCGAAGAGGCGTCGCCACACGAAGGAA
>JACDEC010000235.1 GCA_013816645.1 Planctomycetota bacterium | reverse complement strand
GCCGGATCGGTTTCGGTTTGGGCGGAGGCGGCCGCAACGGTCCGTTGAACGCGCACGCCACCACCACCCCCTCGCGCAGCCAGGCCAGGCAGCAGTCCACCGCCTTGACGATCATCGCTTCGGCGTCAGCGCGTTCGTCGGGAGCGAAGGTTCCGAGCACGTGTCCGACCTGGTCTGCGCCCGGCCTGGGCGAACCCACGCCGAGCCGCAAGCGCGGATACTCCTGGCCGATGCAGGCCTCGATGTCCTTGAGCCCGTTGTGCCCGCCGGCGCTGCCGTTGGCGCGCAGGCGCAAGGTGCCGACGGCGAGATTGATGTCGTCGACCACGACCAGCAGGTCCTGCGGAGTCACCTTGTGGAAGGCCAGCACGGCCTGGGCGCTGGCGCCGCTGAGGTTGACGTAGGTCTGCGGCTTGACGAGCAGCACGCGCTCGTCGCCCAGCCGGCATTCGCTGAGTTCGGCTTGCCACTTGCGCGAGGGCTGGCCCGCGTCGAGCCGCCGGGCCAGCGCATCGATCACCGCGAAGCCGATGTTGTGACGAGTGTCCTGGTATTCCCGCCCGGGATTGCCGATGCCGAGGATGACGCGCATCGGCGCAGCTTCACCGCCAGCCGCCCTGGGGAAAGAGCGCGTCAGGGCCGGCGCTTCAGCGCTCGGATCGCTTTCAGCGCTTGGATCGCTTTCAGCGCTCGGATCGCTTTCAGCGCTCGGATCGCTTTCAGCGATCGGGATGGTCGTCCCAGGGCGCCGGGGTCAGCGGACCGGGCAGCAGGCTGGACATGTCCAGCGGCGGCGGAGCGTTCAGGCGCAGCCGTCCGCCCGAGGGATGCGGCACGTCCAGCGCCCAGGCGTGCAGCGCCTGCCGGTGCAGGGCCCGCCGATCGTCGTCGCGGGCGTTGAGCGGCCAGCGGTCGCTGCGCCCGTAGACCGCGTCGGCGAGCACGGGGTGACCGAGCGTGGCGAGGTGCACGCGGACCTGGTGGGTGCGCCCGGTGCGCGGACGGGCCTCGACGGCGGCGTAGCCATCGCAGCGCGCGCGCACGGTGACGCTGGTGTAGGCCTCCTTCGCCGACGAGGTGCCGGTCGGGAAGGCGGCGCGCTTGCGGAAATCCTTGGCCGAGCGGCCGAGCCACGCGCCGCATTCCAGGAAGTCGGCGCGCGGCGCGCCATGGATCAGCGCGAGGTAGCGCTTGCCGACCCGACGCTCCTTGAAGGCGGCCTGCAGGAACGCCAGCGCATCGGGCGTGCGCGCCACGCAGATCACGCCGCTGGTGTCGGCATCGAGCCGATGCGCCAGCCCGGGCCGCCACGCTTCGCCCGACGGCAGGGTCGCACCGTAGCGCCCGAGCAGGGCGTTGACCAGGGTGCCGCGGGGATGGCCGATCGCGGGGTGCACGACCATGCCGGGGGGCTTGTCGATGACCACGATCTGCTCGTCCTCGTGCAGGATGGTCAGTGGGATGTCTTCCGGGACCGCGCTCATCGGCTCGATCTCGGGGACTTCGAGGCTGATGCGCTCGCCGCCGGAGAGGAACAGGCCACCCTTTGCCTTGAGCACGCGCGCCGCGTCCAACGGCCCCGATTCGACCGCGCAGCGCCCCTCCTTGATCAACCGCGACACCAGGCTGCGGGTGCAACCATCGAGCGCCGTTTCCAACCAGACGTCGAGACGCATGCCGGCGGATTCGGCGGGGGCGGTGAGGGTGTGCAGCATGCGCCCAGCATCGCTCTTCGCGATCCCGCGCCAACCCTCGGGTCCAGCCGGCGTTGCGACGCGCTCCCGCTGGGCTTGCAGGCCCGCGCGGCGGTCGAACGATGTCCGCCGTGACCGACACCCTGGACATGACCCCCAACCCGGGTGAGCGACTGCTGCGCTACGTCGGGGATCGCATCGCCTTCCGACTGCATGCCGGCCGCCTGCTGTCGGACGGTTGGCGGGTGCTGCTGCGCACCAATCTCGGCCGCGCCGAAGCCGCTCGCGAGGAGATCCTCGCCCATCGCGGCGGTCAGCGTCCGTTCGCCGGGGTATCCTGGCGCGACATCCCCATGCAGCGCGACGGTGACGCCTGGCTGCTCGACCTGCCGCTCACCCAGGTCGGCTGGTTCCGCGCCAAGGCCTATGCGGTCGATCCCGATGGCCGCCAGCACTGGCCGCAGGGCCACGACGTCGGCATCACCGTCCAACCCAACGGCTACCGCACCGCCAACACCGTGTACTGCGCCTTCACCCGCATGTTCGGCGTGGTGCGCGATGCCACCGATACGCGCAACCCCCTGCTCGAGGGCCAGCTCAAGGCGCTCGACGAGCACGGCTACACCGTCATCCCCCCGTCGGGCACGCTGCGCGACCTTGCCCGCACCCTGCCGCACATCATGGACGGGCTCGGCTGCCGGATCCTGCACCTGCTGCCGGTGACGCCGACCCCGACGACCTACGCGCGCTTCGGCCGCTTCGGCAGCCCGTACGCCAGCCAGGATCTCACCGCGATCGATCCGGCGCTGGTCGAGTTCGACAAGCGCACCACCGGCGTCGACCAGTTCCGCGAGTTGGCGTTCGCCGTGCACCTGCGCCGCGGACGCATCTTCCTCGACATCGTCATCAACCACACGGGCTGGGGTTCCACGCTGCAGGAGAACCGGCCCGAGTGGTTCCGGCGCAATCCCGAGGGCACGTTCCACAGCCCCGGCGCGTGGGGCAACACCTGGGAGGATCTGGTCGAGCTCGAGCACCAGGATCCCGAGCTCTGGGAGTACATCGCGGAGTGCCTGCTCACCTGGTGCCGGCGCGGCGTCGACGGCTTCCGCTGCGACGCCGGCTACATGGTGCCGATGCCGGCCTGGCAGTACATCACCGCCAAGATCCGCCAAGAATTCCCCGACACCGTGTTCCTGCTCGAAGGCCTGGGCGGCGCGTGGGAGACCACCGAGGTGCTGCTCACCGAGGGCAATCTCCAGTGGGCGTATTCCGAGCTGTTCCAGAACTATTCGGGCAGCGAGGTCGCCAGCTACCTCGACCACTGCATCCGCGCCTCGGGCCGGGTCGGCGCGCTGGTCCACTACAGCGAGACCCACGACAACGCCCGGCTCGCCGCCAAGGGCGCGGCCTGGTCGCTGATGCGCAACCGGCTGAGCGCCCTGACCAGCGTCAGCGGCGCCTTCGGCTTCACCTGTGGCGTCGAATGGCTGGCCACCGAGAAGATCGACGTGCACCAGAGCCGCGGCATGAACTGGCGCGCCGAACCCAACCTGATCGGCGAGCTCGGACCGCTCAACCGGCTGCTCGCCGACCATCCCGCGTTCTTCGACGGCGCGCTCCTGGCGCGGCTCAGCCCGGCCGATTCGCCGGTGCTCGCCCTGCGCCGCGACGCCAGCGATCGCCAGGATACGGTGATCGTGCTGGTCAATCTCGACCACCAGCACGAGCGCACCGTGCGCATCGCCGCCGATGCCTTGGCCGACCTGGCTTCCCCGCTGACCGATCTGCTCTCCGGCAGCTCGATCGGCTTCATCCCCGAAGCCGGCGAGATCGCCATCACCGTGCGCGCCGGCGGCAGCCTGTGCCTGGCCGGCAACGACGAACCCGTCGGGCTCACCGGCGAGAGCTATCGGCGCGCCCGCGATCAGGCCGCCTTAGCCTACCGCGCGCTCGACCGGGTGCTCGCGGTCGAGGACATCGGTCCGTGCGCATGGCAGGACCTCGCCGCGCTGGTCGATGGCAGTCCGTTCCGCTTCCTCGCCGCGCTGCCACACCTGCGCGCCGATGCCGCCCGCCTCGGGCTGGTCAGCGCGCTCGAACAGGCGATGCGCCATGACGACGTGCCCGCGGTCATCGAATGGACGGGCAAGGATCTCGACCGGGTGGTGCCGATCCCTCCGGGCCATTGGCTGCTGGTGCGCGATCAGTCGGCGTTCAGCGCCAGTCTCGACCTGCTCGACGGACAGCGCCCGCGGGTGATCGAAGCCACCGAAATCGATGGCGGCTGGGTTGCGGCCTTCCCGCCCGCTGGCCACGCCGGCGACGCCAGCCTGACCGTCGATCGCTACCGTGAGGAAGGTCGGCGGGCCGGCGGCGCGCTGCGCTACCTCGGCGAACGTCCCGACCTGACCGCGCGCACGCCGCGCTCCGGCATGGCGCTGCTCACCAATGGGCGCGGGGCGATGGCGCGCATCGCCGTGGACCTCGGCGCGGTGCGCTCGAAGTACGACTGCCTGCTCGGCGCCAACCTGCACCCCGCCGTGCCCTGCGACCGCCACGTGCTGGCCAAGCGGGTGCGCTGCTGGGTGGTCGCCGACGGCTTCATCACCGCGCTCGCCGGGGACAACCTCGCTGCGTTCGAGGCGGGCCCGCCAGCGGTCTGGGACTTCGTCGCCAATGCCGGCGATGGCCGCGCGGTCGAGGTGCGCCTAGAAGCCGACCTGCTCGATGGCCGCAACACCGCCGTGCTGCGCTTCAGCCGACCGGCGAACGCCCCGCGCTGGGGTCGCCCGTTGCCCGAGGACGCCGAGGTGCGGGTGATCGTGCGCGTCGATCTCGAGGACCGCTCGTTCCATTCCGAGACCAGGCGCAGCGCCGAGAGCGAATCCCACTTCGTCAGCCAGATCAACGGCCTGGCCGACGGCTTCGTCTTCGCCCCGGCGAGCGACCGCCTGCTGCGCGTGCGCGCGCCCGGCGGACGCTTCCACGCCGAGCCCGAATGGTGCGAACGCCTGCCGCACCCGGTCGAAGCCGAGCGCGGCATGACCCCGTCGGGCGATGCCTACAGCCCCGGCTGGTTCGAGCTGACCCTGCACGCGGGCGGTTCGAGCACGCTGACCGCCGGAGCCGATGGCGACGAAGCGGGCAGCGACGCGATCGCCTCGTTCGTCGATGCGCGCGATGCCGACCAGGCGGCGGCGGTGCACGCCGCGGGCTTCGCCGAGGACGACGCCTTCGGGCGGCGCCTGGCGCGTTCGGCGACCGCCTACGTGGCGCGCCGCGACGACGGCAGGACGGTGATCGCCGGCTATCCTTGGTTCCTCGACTGGGGACGCGATTCGCTGATCTGCGCCCGCGGCCTGCTCGCCCTGGGCATGACCGACGAGGTGCTGGGCCTGCTCACGGTGTTCGGCCGCTTCGAAGCCGACGGCACCCTGCCCAACATCATCCACGGCGAGGACGCGTCCAACCGCGACACCAGCGACGCGCCGCTGTGGTACGGCGTGGTCTGCGAGGACGCGGCGGCCCTGCTCGGCGCCAAACTCTACCGGCACAACGTCGGCGGACGCACCATCGCCGAGGTGCTGGTGGGGATCGCGACCGGCTACCTGAACGGCACGCCCAACGGCATCTGCGTCGATCCCGCGACCGCGCTGGTGTGGAGCCCGTCGCACTTCACCTGGATGGACACCAACTACCCCGCGGGCACGCCGCGCGCCGGCTATCCCATCGAGATCCAGGCGCTGTGGATCCGCCTGCTGCGCCAGCTCGACCGCCTGGGCATCGCGGCGCCAGGCGAAGCGTGGGGAGCGCTGGCGGCGCGCGCCAGCGAGGCGTTCAGCAAGCTGTTCTGGCTCGAAGCGGAAGGTTGGCACGCCGACCTGCTGATCGCGCCGCGCGGCCTCGGCGCCAGCGATGCGGTCGCCGATCGCGTGC
>JACDEC010000234.1:2255-5660 GCA_013816645.1 Planctomycetota bacterium | reverse complement strand
GCAGCAGGCAACACGCAATCATCGCCAGCCCTGTCGGCAGGGCCGGCCGCACGGTGGGGCGTCCGCTGCGAATTGCCGGTGACAGAAGTCGCATAGGTAGTCCCCCCAGCTCGCTCAGGCGACCAGCAGCTTGCGGCGACGATGCAGGGCGAAGATCAGCGCGCAGCCGCCGAGGCCGAGCAGCAGCCACTCGCCCGGTTCAGGGAGCGAGGCGACGTAGCTCAGGATGTTGGCACGCAACTGACCGGCCTGGGCCGACGGGGTGAGCAGGCTTTGGGGCGCGAGGCCGCCGAAGAACACGAACCCGGAATCGCCGTTGGGGCCGTTGTTGTAGACGCGTTGCACGGTGAGAACCGGGCGAAGGTTGTTGTCCAGGATCAGCGGCGTGTCCGCGTTGCTGACAATGTAATCCGGCGCGAAGTCAGCCGACCCCGCGGCCCACGTGGTGCCCGCCCCGACGAAGAGGGCAGGGGGAGCTCCGACGACCGCAGTCCCGGTGGTGCCATCCGCACCATTGCTGCGATCCGCGGACGCTCCGAAGATCAGGTTGATGGGTGAATGGTTCGAGGGGCCGAAGCCGGCACTTCCATTGAGTGTGCTGTAGCCGGTGTTCAGGAACAGGCGTCCGCCGTTGTTGACGAACGTCTCCAGGGCCAGCCGATTGGTGTTCAGGAACGTGACGAAGGAAGCTTGGGTGCTGGTTCCGCGTTCGACGTACATCACGTCGTAGGTGCTGGCCACGGCGACGTCGGCGACGGTGTAGGTCAGTTGCGTCCAGCCCCCAGATCCGAACGCTGCATTGAGCGTCCCGGTGTTGGACACATCCTGGGCATTGGTTCCGGTCGGCCCAATGTAGGCGACCGTCGCCGCATCGGCCGGTGAACTCACTGCGGCGATGCAGACCAGGGAAAGCACGAAGCGGTCGAGGTGCATAGGATTTCCTGAGTGAGCCTACTCCCGAACCGCCTGGGGTGCAACTGCGGCGGGAGTGGTGCGGTAGGCGAGTCCTGCGAGGAATCCGTCGATCGCGGCGCGATCGCGCGCCAGCACCCGGAACAGGATCCAATCGGTGCGGACGCCGCGGACGCGTCGCATGCTGTCCTCGGCGAGCATCGCTTGATACGAATGGAGAACCATCCGTCCGTCCGAGAACCAGTAGGCCAGTTCCAGTCCCAGGTCGGCCCTGGTCAGGCTGCGCCCGGAAATCGTTACGATGGTTCCATCGCTCAACGTGGCCGAATCCGTGCGTTCCGCGACCACCGACCAGCCTGCCCCGGTCAGGCAGTATTCTGGGGGGTGCATGCGATGGCGGTCCCCGCCGGTGCTGGTGACCACCAGTTCGACGATGCGGTCGTCGGCGCGGTAGGCGCGCGAGCAGCGATGATCCCGACCGAGCAGCGCCGCCGTGCTGGTGGAGATCGGCAGGTCGCTGCCGACCCATGCGCCCTGGATGTAGCTGATGTCGAGATCCAGCCGTTCGACCGAACCGCCGCCGCGCATCACCAGCGCAGTCTGCATCGCCAGCCCGAGGGCGAGCAGCGCCACGGCAGCCACCGGCACGGGACTGGGCGTGGCGTCGATGCCCCGTTCACGGCGCAGCAACCACCAGTACGCGAGCAGTCCGACCACCGTCAGCGCGCAGCGCAGGGTCAGGCTGGCTGCGGGCCCGTGGAAGCCGGACATGCGGGTGAGCAGGAAGCCGGCGACCGGCATGCCCAGGACCAGGATGGCGGCTGCGGGCAGGCAACGCAGGGCGGCGGATCGACCACGCGCGAAGGCGATCCCGGCGAACAAACCCGCGCACAGGCCGAGGGCCTGCAGGCTGTTGATCTCGAAGAGGGTCCCGGCGACGACCAGGCTGGCCGCAGCCGCGGTAGCAGCCACGCCCCAGCCTTGCCCGCGGTCATCCCGCGGCAGCCGTCGCCATGACCAGGCGATCGCGCCACCGGCGACGATCCACAAGGCCCAGCCGAAATGATCGAGCGGCGAGGTGATCCAGCCGTTGACGCACCAGACGATCGTCGGCGCCATCAGCACCGCGCCGATCACCCCGAGCAGGAGGCCACGCCAGAGTGGCCGGCGCTGGCTGGCCTGGCCACCGGCGAGCGCCTCGCACAGCAGGAACAGGCACGACAGGGCGAGGACGAACGTGCACAGTCCGACCAGCACGTGGGGGACGCCCTCGACCGGGCGCATCTGCAGGTCGCCCAGGGCGACCAGCGCCGCGACGCGGGCCGCATTGGCGAGCAGCGCCAAGGGTGCGGCAGCAGCGAACGCGGCCAGGCGACGCCAACCGTGCAGGCGCGGATGGCTGCCGCACCAGATCACCGCTAGGACCAGCAGCACGCGCAGGGTGGTCGATCCGCTGCAGGCCGGCACCACGTCGAAGGTGAAACGATCGGTCGAGAGGATGGTTCCTGCGCGGGTGATCGGGTAGCCGACGAGGTCGAGCATCACTGCGGCGAACACCGTCGAGAGTTCGCGCAGCGGCAGCGCGATCGCGCCGTCGAGATGATCGAGCACCACGTAGGCGATCGCGGCTACCGCCAGCACCACCCACCAGTTCTGCCCACGTCCAGCGGGGGTGGCGGGCATCAGCCGCTGCCCAGCTTCGTGATGCGCTTCTCAAGCTCGGCTCGTGGTTCGCGCAACGGCCAAGGTTCGAGGTTCTTGGCGAGGTGCAGCGCCGCTTGGAAGGCAGTGAGCGCGCCGGCGCGATCGGCCAGCGCTTCGAGCGCGCGGCCACGGATGACCTGCAGTTGCGCCACCTGGACGACCAACGCGGGTTGACGATCGAGCAGGGCGATGCAGCCGGCAGCGTCGCCCTGGGCGAGCAGCGTCTCAGCGTAGGTGTCGATGACCGCAGGGTTGTCCCCAGCGGCTTCCCAGCAGGACCGGGCCGCCTCCGTCACCTGCTCGCGCGGGATCGACGGGACATGGAGCGCATACCACGCCCAGTTGTTGCGCAGCGCGAGGTCGTCGGGGTACTGCGCGCGACCGATCGCGGCGAGTGCCGCGGCATCGGACCAACGGCCGGCACGTTCGGCGGCGACGGCGATGCGGATCCAGCGGTCGCGTTCGAGGCGCAGCTTGGCGAGCACGGGCGCAACGGCGTCGTCGGCGCCCTGCTCGAAGACCAGCAGGGCCCACTGCAGCGCGGCGGTGGGCTGATCGAGGTGCGGACGCAGCAAATGCATCGCCGCCGCGGGTCGGCCGCTCCAGCGCTGGAGGAGCGACGCGGCCAGGGCGCGTTTGAGGGCTGGAACGGTGGTCGGCAGCGCGTCGAGCGCGCGCTGGGCTCCGCGCACGTCGCCTTGCAGGGCGAGCAAGCGGACGCGCAGGAGTTGGAGATCGATGTCGTCGGGAATGGCGGCCTGCACGCGGTCCAGGGCGTCGGTCGCGGCG
>JACDEC010000234.1:0-2245 GCA_013816645.1 Planctomycetota bacterium | reverse complement strand
GGCCGCGATCAGGCGCATCTGCAGGGCGAGATTCTCCGGGTTCGACCGACCGAGCGCCGCGAGGCGGTCGATCGCTTCCTGCGGGCGGCCGAGGCGCAGCAGCAGATCGCCCAGGAGGTTTCCGGCGAGCAGGCTGCCCGGCTCCTGCTTCAGCGCGGTATTGCTGCTCGACAAGGCCTCGTCGAGCCGGCCCAGGCTGGCGAGCGCCAGCGCCTTCAACGCTGGCAGTTCCGGATCGGCCGACCCCGCGGTCGCCGCGCTCTCGGCGGCGGTGAGCGCAGCGTTTCCGTCGCCACGGTCCAGGGCGATGAGCACCAGCAGCCTGGTCGCGTCGGAGTCCCCGGGGGCCAGTTCCATGGCACGGCGGGCCGCAGCCTCGGCCTCCGGCCAGCGCCGCAGTTGCAGGGCGGTCGTCGCTTCCGCCAGGTGCACGGCCGGCGGCTGGGAAGCTTCCCGCGCCTGCGCGAACGCCTCCATCGCCTGGGCATGTCGCCCCAGGGCCTGCAGCGACAGGGCACGCAGCGCCGCGACCACGGGCTTGGGCGCGGGGACGCGCTCCGACGCGGAGAGCGCAGCGTCGCCATCCCCTTTAGCCAGGAGCGTGCGGACGAGTTCGACATCCCGGCGGGCCTCGGGCGAGAGTTCCAGGTCGGCAGCCGTCACGGCTCCACCCCGGCGGCGGGCGATGTCCTTGGCCATCGCCCGCAGTTCGGGATCGTCCTGCCCGTAGCGCGCCACCGCGGTCTGGATCGCCGCAACCAAATCCGGCGGCGCTTCAGCGCCGGTGATCTCCGCGAGCAGCATCAGCGAGCGTTTGGTCATGCCCTGGAGGCGGTGCAGGCTCAGCAGCATGCCCAGGGCCGCTTCGCGGCGATCCAGGCGCGCGAGCAGCGCGGCCTGCTCGACCATCACCGTCGGGGTGTAGGCGAACAATCCCTGGATCGATTGGTAGCGCTGCAGCGCCAGTTCCTTCTCGTCGGCGCTCAGGTGCATGCGCGCGAACAGCAGGTGCAGGACCGGGTGCGGGCCGATCAGCTTCTCCGCCTTGGTCAGGTCGAGGATGCGATCCTGGACGGGACGGTTGCCTCCGGCGATGGCGCTGCGCAGCAGCGCCATGCCTTCCGCCATCGGACCACCGGCCTGTTCGGCGGTGGGCGGAACCCAAGTGTCGCCCCGTCCGACGTCGAGCATCATCCACGCCTCGAGCAGGCGCGCGTCGCGCTGGTGCTCGCCGGGTCCGATGCCTTTGAGCGCGACCAGCGCGTCCTCGAGCCGCAGGCGTCCGGCCAGGTGGAGGGCGTGGTCGAGGCGCAGGCGATCGTCGTAGCGGCCGTGATCGCGGGCCTCCTCGATGATCGCGATCGCATCCTCGCGCTCGGAGAGGCTCTCGATCTCCAGGTTCGCGTAGGCGGCAGCCAGGGCCAGCAGGCGGTATCCGTTGGCGTCGAGCAGGTTCCTGGCGCGATAGGCCCGCAGTTCGCTGCGCAATTCCCCGACTCGCTCGAGTCTCGCCAGCAGGTCGGCGTACGCGCTCACCGCCTCGGGATTCGGTGCCAGCGCGAGCAGTTTCTGCCAGACCACCACCGCTTCCTCGGTCCGGCCAAACTCTGCGAGCAGGCGGGCGCGCATGCGCAGTCGCGCCGGTTCGTCGGGCAACAGGCGGATCAACTCCTCGCCGCGGCTCATGGTTTCGGCGGGATCGCGTTGCCCGGCATCGATGAGCAGCAGCGCCAGCACCTCTTCGTCGCGCAAGCCGATGTCCCAGGCGCGCTGCGCGTAGAGCAGGGCCTCCGGGCGGCGGTTGGCGGCGAAGGCGGATTGCGCCGCCGCTTTCAGGTAGCTGGGATTGAGAGGATCGAGCCCCGAGGCGCGCGCGAACAGATCGAATGCGACGTCGTAACGCCCCTCGGTGAAGGCTTCCTTCGCTTCAGATCCGGTGCGCAGCGCGCCAGTGCGCGACGCACGCTTGATGTACCAGGCCACGCCGCCCAGGCACACCAGGCAGGCAGCGATGCCGAGCACGCCGAGCAGCAGCGGCCAGCGCCGACGGCGGGGCGCCGGAGGACTGGGAGCCGGTTCATCCATGGTATTCGTCTGTTCCATCGTGGTCGTACCGTCGCGCCGAGCCTAGTGTCCTGTATCAGAAATGTCTTCCATTTGTCTTGGCCGCGGCGGCCGTCTGCGGCGTTGCGCGAATCTTGCGATAGCGCTGCTATCGCCGCGATTCGCGCGCCTTGCATCCGAC
>JACDEC010000233.1 GCA_013816645.1 Planctomycetota bacterium | reverse complement strand
CGCCGGACTTGTTCGGTCACTTGATCGGTGACTTGTTCGGTCGCTCTTTCGGCATCAGCACCCATCGCGGCCAGGGTGTCGTGGATGACCTGGAGCATGAAGTGGATGAAGGGCGTGGACTGCCCAGCCCGGTTGCTGGCGTTCAGAGCCCCGTAATAGCCGGCCTGCTGGTCGCGGACCAGGCTCTCAACCGGCACCAGGGAGAACAGCGGACGCCAGCGGCTCAGGATGAGGGTCTGCCACATGCGACCCATGCGGCCGTTTCCATCGACGAAGGGGTGGATGAATTCGAACTCGTAGTGGAAGACGCAGGCGGCGATGAGCGGGTGGTCTTCGCTGTGGCGCAGGTATGTCAGCAGGTCGTTGATCAGGGCGCGCACCTGACCCGCCGGTGGAGCAACATGCACCACCTGATCTCCACGCTGGATGCCGGCTGGCTTCGTGCGGTAGTGTCCGGGGCGATCTACCAACCCGGCCATCAGCACGCCGTGGGCTGCCAGCAGGTCGTCGCGTTTGGTCGGGTTCCACTCCCCGAGCTTATCGTAGGCAGCCACCGCGCCGCGGACCTCCTGCACCTCGCGGGCGCTGCCCAGAACGCGCTTCCCGGCCACTACCGCTGTCACTTGTTCGACGCTCAGGGTGTTGCCCTCGATGGCCAGGCTACTCTGGATGGCGCGTAGGCGATTGGTTCGGCGCAGCAGGAGTTGGCGCTCGGGCGGCAGAGACGCTTCCAGCCGGCCGACCTGTTCGCCGATGGTGGCAGCCAGGGACAGAATTGTGGAGGTGGCCACAAGGGGAGGCCGGTTGGAGGCAGCGGGCGGCGTCATGCCAGAACTTCCCAATGGCCACCCTTGGCCGGGCCGATGCGCCGGATGCGACCGCTTTCCCGCAAGGCCTTGAGATGCTTGTCGATGGCAGTGGTGCTGATGCCGAACTTCTCTGCCAGCCTGGTCGTGCTGACGGAAGGGGCATCGCGCATAGCGGCCAAGATTGCCGAACGGGTTTCGCCCAACCCATCACCCAACCCATCACCCAACCCAGGCGCCGCTGGCTTCCCGGCCAGCGCGTCTAGGTAGCCCTGCGCGAAGCGGAATTCCACGGTCAACTCGCTGTTCTCATAGCGCAGGGTCGGCGGTGGAGCGCCGGCAGAACGGCAGGCTTCCACGATGCGCTGAACGCCCTGACCCCAGGCCTCGATCTCACCGGCCCGGAACATCACCCCGGCGATGGCCGGATTGAAGGGGCGCGAGGCATGGTCTGCGAGCAGTTTTTCGGCGGTCCAGCCGTCGGGCAGCGTTGCCGGATTCCAGATGGTCAGTCGGTCGTCGTAGGCCCGGATCTGGATCGGGGCGCCGACGCTGTAATCGCGGTGAACCACGGCATTCAGAAGGGCCTCGCGGAGCGCCGCCCGCGGTACGGGGAAGGTCTCGACGCGCTGGATGCCCACGTAGGTGATGGCCGCCTTCAGGTACTTGGAATGTATCCGTCCGGTGAGCCCGGTTTGACCATCCAGTGATCCGTCAGCACGGTCGTCGCCTGGAGACGCCATGCCCCGCCGTAGCCGTTTCATCGAGATCGTCATCCCCACGCCGCCGCCCGTGGGTCGGAGTCGACCGCGCACGGTCGAGGTTTGGTTGCGCGGCGGCGTCCTGCTGCGCCTGGGTCGCGGTGCCGATCCCGCCGTTCTGCGCGCGGTGGTGGCCACGTTGGCCGCGGTGCCGCGATGCTGAGCTTCACCGGCCGCCGGATCTTCCTGGCACGCGCGGCGACCGACATGCGTCGGGGCATCGACACTCTGGCGGCGATGGTCACGAGTCAGTTCGGGCGCGACCCCTATCAGGGAGAGGTGTTCGTATTCGTGGCGAAGGATCGCCGCCGCGTGAAGGTTCTGGTCTGGGACGTCAGCGGGTTCTGGCTGTGCGCGAAGCGGCTCGAGAGCGGCACGTTCGCGCTGCCGAAGCCGTCGCTCGTCGCGACAGCAGGCGCAGGAGTTGGATACGCTCGCTGGGCGTGAGCGCCGACCAGACCGGCTCGAACTTGCTGAGGGCAGACCTCGCCGCGGTTTTGGAAACCACGGCGGTCTCGGCCTCGGCGAGTGCGGCGCGGGCAGAGGCGACCAGCGCGTCAGCTTGGCGGAGTTCGTCGCGTTCCTTGAGAGCGGTTGGGCCGGCGCGCTCGGCAGCATTGGCCGCTTTGACGGCGACGGTCTCGGCGTCGCGGAGTCGGGTCCGAAGTTCGGCCACCTCGGCGGCGTGTTGGGTGGTTGCCTCGGCGGTGACTTCCTCGGACAGTTTGGGATCGCGGCAGATGGTGGTGATGAGCGCCCCGAACAGCGGGACTGCGTGGGTCTACACCTTGAACTGCCCGACTTGAACGGCTATCGCAACCCTCGCCTGCGCAGTGCGCCCTGAAAAAGCTTGGCAAAGGCTGCGTTCTCTGCGGCGCGATCTTTTTCAACCAGGCGCTTCAGGTTATCTAGAACACCGTCATCTGCCGCGTCGGCGATGCTGTTCACTACCGTGGTGACGGCACTCGCCCGGACCTTGCCGGCCATGCACAGACCAGTGGTGTAGAGCATGGCGAAGACCGCGACTTCGATATCACGGATGTCGGCGTGCGTGGGGTTGCTGCGGATGTCCTCAAGAACGGCCGCGAGGTCGGTGCGGTGCTGGGCTTCGCTAGACCTCCATGCGGATGTTCCCTGTCGTTTGAACAGGGTGCGGTAGGCAAGGTCAACCCAGTCGGCCGTTTTAGTGCCACTTTCCTGCCAGGAGAGGGATTCGGCGTAGGCCAGCAGGGTTTCTCGTTGCAGGCCGGCAATCGTGCGGATGTCAGGATGGCGATCATCCCACCGCTGCTGCTGTTCGGTCTCTAATCGCTCGGTGGTGGGATCGACATGATCGTCAGGAAGCCCCAACAACCGCCGCGCCAGGGCGAGGTAGATCTCGTCGTTCTGCAATACTCCTGGAAGCTTCGCATCAGCACCGGTGACCGACATGGCGAATATGCCCGGCGACAGATGCTGACGGGAACCGCGGCGTTGCGGTTCGGCGATGAAGCGCATGGCCCGCAGCACTAACTCGGGAAAAAGAATACGTGGGCGCTTCGCTGCCGGACCGCGAACCCAGACCGCCATGCGCCCCTTGGCCTGCTTGGCGTTGCCCGGCACGCAATAGGCCTTGATCTGTTCCACCCTAAAGGCGGACGAGCCCGACCAACTTGAGAATGCCCCGAGCGCTCGGATCTGATCCAGGAGCACATCTGTTGTCGCCGGGATCGGATTCATCGGCCGAACGCCCCCAGCTGATCCCGGAAGTGGCGGATCACGTCGGCAGTCTCCGGGCGGAGTGAGAGGTCGGTGCCCAGGGCGGCAGCCAATGGCCCCATGATCGTCAACGCCTCCGGTCGTCGCAGAATCACCTGCGCAGGAACGCCGGTCGACTCGCTGATCTTCAGAATGAGTTTGGCCGTGTCCTCCCACACCTCGGCCAAGCGGCCCATCTCCACGCCGAGGATCATCCCACTGCTGGGATCGAAGGCCATCACATGCGTTATGAAGTACGGACGGCCTTCGGCTTCCGGGCCGTCGATGACCGCGCTCCCCACGAACCAGTCGATCAACACGGCGGATCCAGCGCGGCGCGGCTTGGCGCGCACACGGGCCACGGCCACCTCATCGATCGGAACCACCGGCAACGGCGCCGCTTCGATTGTCGGCATGGCTTCGCGCACCACGGCGATCATCCCGCTGGCGTCCAGTGTCGCTACCCAGGGGCGATCCTGGGCGTCGTGCATGTCCCAGCCAGGTTGCTTGGCTGCCTGTGCGCACATCTCCAGCAGAGACTCGAGGACGGTCGTTATGCGCCGAAGATGCTCGATATCCCGTGGCGGCATGGGGAAGTAGCCGGGATCGTGGACGATCAATTCCGGCCAAGCGTTGGCGCCGCGATACCGGCGACCGCAGGCCTTGAGGACCGCCGCCATGTCTTTGGTCACGTAGTCGCGGTCATTGAAGGTCAGCACCAGCGCAAACTGCTGGATCACGGCATCGAACTCGTCCGGGACGTCCCCCAGCATGCGCGAGAGGCTGCTCAGGCCGGCATCGCCAGGATAGATGACGACGCCGAAGGTCTCGCCTCCCTGACCCATGATGCTGCACCAGTCGGTCTGCCCGCTGCGATGATCGCGCACGCCGAGCAAACTGGTGCCGTTGATCCAGCGCCAAGGCGCCAGATCACGGAACGCCTCGGCGCGGTCCAGCAGCGCACTCCACGCGGCGATGGCGTCTGGGGTGAGCACTCCGGCTCGGGAAGACTTGGGGGCGCGGGGCATGGCGATCCAGGCTTGAAGGTGGCGGCGCGGCAGCCTATGGCGCATGCCGTTCCAGCCCAGCGACAGGACCAACTCGACCGCGGCCAGCGCCTTGCCCGGAGAGGATGCAATCAGACGATCCCGCATGGCGACGGTGATCAGCCACGATTTCAGCCCCGACGCAGCGGGCTGTCCCCGCGCCGGCAAAGTTCGCTGGTCCGGCGTCATCACGGCGATCCAACCCCGTGCCTGGGTCTGGCGCTACAAGACCGACAACCGCACCCATACCCTCACGGGCTTCAACCTATGGATCGAGGGCGATGCGGGGAAGATGGTGGTCGCCATCTCCGCCCTGCAGCAGCAGAAGCTTGGCTTCCGGTTAGGCGACACGGCCGCCGGCACAGGTTGGCCGGTCCAGGGCGGCAAGCGCGAGATCGCCGACCTCTACCGGGCAGGTGACCTCAAGGTGGTGGCGCAGCCAGACCAGAGCGCCGACCGCGGCGGTCCGCCATTCGTCGACATCATCCCCGACATCGAGATCTATCGCCAACGCGGTTGCCGGATGCTGGACACCAAGCTCTGGCGCACGGCCTGCATGCCCTGCATGTGGGCGAACAAGTCGCGCGTCGAGATCGAGTACGACTTCGGGAAGACCAAGCGCTACCGCTCGGAGACATTCTGCTACGGCCCGAAGTCCTGCGCGAAGTACTCCATCGGCGAACCGCGTGAGGTGCCCTACAAGGATAGCTGGCCGTCGCAGGACGATGGATGCCTCGATAGCTGCCTGACCGGTCATCGGGGCGAAGATGACTGATCACGCCCTCGCGAGTCGGCATGGCTCCCCCATGAGGCGGGCGGGAAGTCAGGCGGCATCTTCCCATCGGTAGTGGCGCAGGAGTCCGCCCAGGCGCTCCGCGACCACGATCGTCCGATCCGAATGCCCCGTCTTTGCGCGGCGGTTCGGCCATCGCCAGCGGCCGCTTTCCCGGTTTTCTTCCGCGCCATGCACGCCACGCATTCGCATGTCGCTTGGTCCTCCAAGTGGGACGACTCCGTTAACCCGGACCCTTCTCCACCCCGGAGAATTGGAGAACGGCTGGCGTTTGTGACCGGTCCTGCGTGGGGGCCAGTCGAAGCGGCCCAAAACGGAGAACGGGGCTCTCCGGAAATGCGGTGAAATCCGCGTGTTTCGACGGGGTTCGGAGGGGCATCCCTCATAACAAAAAACCCCACCGTTTCCGGTGGGGTTTTTATGGTTGCGGGGGAAGGATTTGAACCTCCGACCTTCGGGTTATGAGCCCGACGAGCTACCAGACTGCTCTACCCCGCGTTGTGGGAGGCGCACCTTAT